>CAZVVA010000028.1:0-24286 GCA_964630455.1 uncultured Candidatus Sumerlaeota bacterium | reverse complement strand
CCTTTTCAGGTTTTCCTCTCCGAGGATTGCCTGTGCCTGTTTGAAAGCCGATTCGGCAAGGGTGACAAGCATCCGGGGATTTCTCCTTCTCTCTGTCGGGGGCTTAATTTCATGTAGAGCGCGAGCCGCTTCTTTGCTCGTGTTGAATGCAATCCAATCGATATTCCACAAGTCCGCTTCGGAAATAAGCCGGATTGTGTTGGAACCCGATATGAGTGTTACGACACCAGCGTCAACCGTGGTCCAATCTTGAAATCCTCCTGTTGCAGGAAAAGTCACCAGGCCTGTAGCGTCGACACCATTAACTTCGATGCGAAACGCACCTTCGCGATTTTCCGAGGCGACGCGAACACTGACATAATAATCTCTTCTGTCTGCGTATATATTAGAAAACCGGAGCCATTCGCCGCTAATGATCCAGCCAATGTTGTAGCCACCTTCCTGGCAGGGTTCGATATCCACGTCATCTTCAAGATACTCTTTACCGCTGTTGCCCGGCGTAGTATCGTGATAAGCAACCCCTTCACCTCCCACATCATAGTCTTCCGCCTGAATGCGCAAAGAGCGATCAGGCGGTCCGACCAACACTGGCCGTATAAGCGAGCAGGAGATGGGGAAGAACAGAATAGGAAGCAATATGAATATGACTGCTGTTATGGATTGAAAGACTTTGGGGCGATGATTGTAAATTATCATAGTGTCACCTCGTGTTTTTAAAATTATTGTTCTGTGGTGCTCTACCTTTCTTGTGAAAAACTTTTGTCCTTGTTTTCGTTATCTGTTCTGGTTCGGAGAAATGGGTTCGATACCTTCGCTCTCTTCTTTTCGTGATGGTGCTTTTTCCTTAAAGAAGGAGTCGAAGTAGTATTGATGTATTCTTCGATCAATTTCAAGTATTGTTTTACAAGAGAATATGAAGGATTGGGTAGGAAAGCGATCTGATGCAGCGCTTTGCATTCTTGATGCAGCCGGTATTAGAATCTTAATAAGGAGGTGGCACGGGCATCACGCCACAGGCGCATTTTCAACCTGCCCGTGTAGGCCAAGAGAAGAGTCTGATACGAGACTATGTAGAGCAAATAGGGAGGAAATGGTACTTAAAAAAATGACATAAAGAAAGGCGGGTGCAGTGTTTATGCTACCTAAACCCCTAAGAGGGGACACTCAAAGGGGGGTGTTGAAGGATCAGGAGCAGGAAGAAAGGGATTTTTCCATGCGTGCGCCCAGGAATACCCTAATGTCCGTCGGATGGAGGAGATAGCACTGAAGCTGCGCCCCGCCTTTCTTAAAAACTTAGCCGTTTGCTTTCGTTGTAGTCAGGATATAGGGCTATTTCTTTTTCTTCTTCTTGGCACCTTTCTTAGCAGCTTTTTTCTTCTTCGCCTTCTTCTTCGCCATCGTCATCACCCCCAGTTTAGGTATATATATAGAACTGTAGCGATACATACATACAACATATTCGGCCTGTCAAGAAAAAAATCACGTATATTAGATAATTCTTTCGAATTTCTTTTTCGCGGAGTCGTTCAACAGTTGTTCAGCTGCAACCTCAGGTCATGAGTGGAGTTCCTGGTAATCTTTCACCCTATAGCAACCATGAGGAGCAAGCCGTCGCGGAAAAGTTCTTATCTATATGTAGAAGTGCGCGCAATAGAATCTACAATATATTGATCTGACCAGTACCTCTTCCCGCTAAATTGCAGGCAAGGACTGGCTGCAGTACTTCCCTCTGCAGTCAAATTCGCAGTATAATGCGGATAGAAAATGGAGCGGTTATCGTTTCAGGATGGTAGCGAAAAAGTTTTTTTCGTCTGGCTGAACAAATCGCAGCAAGGCCAGGACTCCGAGGAAGACGCCGAAGCCAATCACAATAAGTCCTGCTAGCTCGATAAGCGGCCCAACGTTCCAGCTGATTGATTGAAGCATCACGAGACATCCTGCCATACAGGCTCCCGCAATGAGTACCATGCCCAGTGCGAAGACGGGGATTTTAACATCTCCCAGCTGGCGTCTGTATGCGATAAAGCAGAGGAGAACAAACGCTTCGGAGAGGAGCGTTGAGACTGCGGCTCCATTGAAGCTGTATTTGGGAATGAGCAGGAGATTCAACGCGACATTGACCGCAATAGCAATGCTGTTGACGACGGTGAGGAAGACAACGCGTTCTGCCACAATCAGGGCGTGGGAGATTACGCCATAGAAATAGACCATTGGGAGATACCAGATAAGCAGTTGCAATGTGAGAGTGGCGGGAGCGAATTCGGGCTTGAGCAGGAGCGTAATGATTCGCGGGGCGAGTAGCGTGATGCCAAGCGCGGTGGGTATGCTGAACGCAGCAAGGTACTTGATGGTCTTCTCAATGGCGTAGGCGAAAGCCGCAGGGTCTTCAGCGCGCTTGCGTGAAAGGAGAGGGAGCAGGGAGATAAGGACCGCCTCGGAGAAAAGCGTGAGAGGATAAACGAACTTTGCCGCGCTGGCATAGATGCCGCAGGCAGCAACATCCTTCATTTTCGACAGCATCACTACATCAATTTTTGTATAGAGCACCGACGCACCAACGAGAAGCGTGAAGGGCAGACCTAAGACAAAGAGTTTTCGCCATAGAGCGAAATCTATTTTGAGTGCGAGCGGACAGACGCGCCGATGGTGAAAGTAAAGAAAGAGAATACACTGGGCAATGAGGTAGGCATTGTTGACCCAGATGAAGAAGGCCAGCGGTTTTGCCAATAGGATACCGAGAACGATCAGCCCGGAGTTGAGGAGATTGCTCACCAGAACAATAAACGAAACCAGATCAATCGCCTCATGAGCTACCAGAAAAGCGTTTGGCACTTTGGACAGGCCGTAGCAGTAAAGGCCAAGGCAGGCAATGAGAATAAGGCGCTGGATTTCAGGGGAATAGTGTAGGGCACGTCCAACACCAAGCAGGAGCGCTATAAAGAAAATACCAACGAGCGCCTGGAATGCAAGAAAGTTAGCGAAGTACGACCGGGTCAGCGCCTTATTCCTGCTGACCTCACGGATAATCATATTGCCCCAGCCAAAGTCCATGAAGATCATCCATATCATCAGCAGAGTTATGATGATGGCATAGGTGCCGAAAAGAGTTTTGCCGAGGAAGTTAATCAGCAGAATGAAGACGGCGAAGGCAATGAGTTTGGAGACGACTTTTGATAGAAAAGAGGCAATGACATTATGGGCAAAGCGGCCGCGTGTGAATTCCATTGCCTCTCCTTTACAGGGAAGGGAATCTTGGGATGTTTAATAGCCTGTTTGTGCAGATAGTGTCCAGCAAAAATCGGTATGAGGAGCTCTGCTTGGCCGATGACGTTCTATCGCAACGACAAGAAGATCGTAGTGGCAGGTTTGAAACCTGCCACTACATTATGAATTTGCACGTCGCGCCGTAGTGGCTTGATAGTTCTTCCCATATGTACTCTAAAAGATGGCGCAGTTTTACATTGCAATTTCCGGCTCACCCGGTTTGATGACATTAGTGGAATGCGCGGCGATGGGGGGCTAGTGTAGGGGCGTTCAATTGAACGCCCTTATATGCTGAGGATGAATTTTAGCTCACGCAAAGGCGCAAAGACGTAAAGTGGCCGTTTTTTGGCAAAAACAGGACACATCGGAGTGAACCTTGTTGCGAAAAGCATTACGGCGACAAAGTATTCTTTGCAGTAGTGAGCCAGGTGGAGGTTGAGAGGCGTGCTGGCACTGACGATCTCGATTGTGTGTCTTACATTGTTCTCGCTGGTCTATAAGATGACAGCGCGCAAGGGCTGCGACGCGCTGACCGTAGCGACAGTGCAGTACGTGACAGCTCTCGCGTTTGTAGTAGCAGCGACGCTCGTGCTGAAACCGGCGCCGCTGAATCTGCGGGCAATAGGCCTTGGCGTATGCGGTGGTACCAGCATGTTCCTGGCCATTGGTATGTTCTTTTACGTGGTTCGCTACGGCTATCTCTCAGTGTCGTGGGCGATAATCAATCTGTCGGTGATAGTTCCTGTGCTGGCCTCTGTGGCATTCTGGCACGAGGTGCCCAGCCTCTGGCAACTGGCCGGATTGGTATTTGTAGTCGCCGCGATACTCAGCTTTGTCCAGGTGAAGGGACTGAACCAGGTGATAGCGCATCCAAAAGGACTTGTGTACCTGATCGTCTCGTTCATCTGCTCGGGAGTAGGAGTAACCACGGGGAAAGCGCTGCACGAATGGCAGCTCGGCGGCTACCTGATGACCTACCTATTGAGCCTCTACGTTTCGTGCGCGTTCTTGGCAGTACTGTATCAGGCTTACCGGCGTGTGGTGCCACAGCGCGCGGCAATGCTGTACGGAGTATTCATGGGTACGATGAATGCCTGTGGGTTTGCGGCGCTGGTAATTGCCTTATCGCAACTGCCCGGCCTGATCGCCTTTCCCGTACGCAGCTCCGTAAATCTGGTTTTAACATCCATAATCTCGGTTATTCTTTGGAGAGAACAGCTGGGCCGACGTGGCTGGGTGGGGCTAGGATATGCGGTGCTTGCGATCTGGCTGCTGAACGTGACTAATGGGCCAGGCTGATGCACCGTGTAGGGGTTTGATTAATCAAATCCCTACTCCTGGGCTATAGCCACTGAGATACAGAGTGCTTAATTGTAAATTGAAAAGTGCAAAAGGAAAATTTAAAATCTAACATTGGTAATTACAATCTTACAATTTCTCCATCTTCAAGACTCTCTGTGTCTATGTTGCTATAGGTATGTCATAACAGGACGTAGGGGCGTATTGCCATACGCCCCTGTTATTGTCGTCTTTATGTAGGGGCACGCCGCGGCGTGCCCCTACCTTCTCTGTGGCAATCTTTAATGAGCCTCAGGCTCATTAATCAAACCGGCCGCAAGGCAAAATCGACTTGACACGAAGATGGGTGCCGCATCAATGTACAAGAGAGATTCGCGAGACGATGCGGGCTGTAACTGTACCCACGTTCGGGGAATGAGTCGGAACAGCTTAGCCGAGTGCGCAATTAACCGACTAGTACACCATCACATTTGAAATGAGGAGTAGAAAATCGGGGACTGTCCCAAGCGAGGAACGAGCGCGTGGACTGTACCCTTTTTTTCAGGGATGAAGAAGATTCAGGAACATTACATTGACATCGGCCAAGACACGGTGCAATGCACGCTGTGTCCGTTGAACTGTAACATTGGCCCCTCACGGCCAGGGATATGTGGCGTGCGGTTCAACCGCCATGGCGATCTCTTCTCGGAGAACTACGGCCGCATCAGTCTGGCAGCGGTCTCCCCGATCGAGCACCTTCCACTGTACCATTTTCATCCAGGCGCACCGTTTCTGTTCGTCGGCTCGATTGGGTGCAACATGAAGTGCCCGTTTTGTAACACATGGCGGGTTTCGCAAAGCGGTGCAGCGACGCGCTACTATGCACCGGGGCAGATCATCGCGCGTGCCCGTCTGCTGGGCGTTACTGGCCTGGCCTACACGTTTAACGAGCCAACGGTGTGGTATGAATACATGATTGATGTTGCACGGCTGGCACACGACGCGGGTCTGCTGAATGTAATGGCGACGAATGCCTTAATTTCTGCCCCTGCGTTGCACGAACTCTTGCCACTGATTGACGCTGTAGTAGTAGGGATCAAGCGATGGAATCGCGAATACTACCAGGTGGCCTGTGGTGGGCGGATGATTGAGATTCTGAATAATATTGTCACGATTATTCAGCATTCTCACCTCGAGCTGAGCTGTCTGGTATTTCCCGACGACGAGGCGCAGGAAGCGGAACTCAAGGAGATGATCAAGTGGATTCTGGAACTATCGCCGGAGATTCCAGTGCACCTGCTACAGTACCGGCCGCATTTTCAGATGAAGGATGAAGAAACATCGGTTGCGGATCTCTACAAGGTGCGCGCCGTGGTCAAGGCGCGCCTGCCATTTGTCTACCTCAGTAACACAACGGATAAAGATGCGAATGCGACACATTGTCCCGGGTGTGGGACTGTGCTGATCCGCCGCGAGAAGGGCAAGGTAGACACAGCGGGCTTTAAAGAAGGAAAATGTCAGCGCTGCAAGGCAAAGGTGACCATTATAGGATTGTGATTCTCTAGCTTTGTGCGCAGATTAAATTTTACCCTGGATTTCCCATTTAAACCTAATTTGAAGTTGTAATAATCATTTTGAAAGGCCCGTAAAATAGGGATACGATTGAATTCTAAATGACCTTGAGAGAGGAAATCTAATGGGTGACACAAAAAAGGGTGTAGTGCGGGTCGAAATGCATCCGCGGAGACTGACTCCTTCATAGCGAGGCTGGAAACAATGGCCGGACGCATACTGCGAGCATTATCTCGAGGAAGGCCCAAAAAGGAGAAATAATACCGTCTGTCCCTATTTATCCCTATTTAACCATGATCCTCCATTAACAAGTGCCAGGGTGTACGTCTTCTCATGAAAGATTTAACGGACACTGTCCATTTCGAGGCAAACGTAGAACGTTTCCTCAGAGATCAAAGAACTGCAAAAGCCGTCTCTCGTATTTGCATATTATTTCTAGTCTACCTTTTTTGCCTATATGTTTATCTGTTAAATTTCCGCTGTATTAATGCTATTGACACATTGCCAGCTCGCTTTTTAAGTCTTTCGCTTATTCGAGAAGGCGATCTTGACCTAAATGAATTTGTGGAAATAGGCGGGAGTCCTTTGGCTGTTGCCGCTCGTGAATATAATGGAAAGCTATTATCAGATTTCCCTGTAGGAGTGGCCTTCTTAGGAGCATTTTTCTATAAGATAGGCTTTCTCCTGGGGCTTTCTACAGAGAATGATGGATTGTGGTGGCTTGAGAAGTTTGCCGGCGCAAGTATTGCAGCTATTGCTGCAGTGGCTTTCTTTTTCTTAGTCCGCTATAAGATTAAAGCGCCCCTCTTTTCATGTCTGCTGCTATGGGTAGTATTTGCATTTGGCTCGTCGAACTGGGTGCCCTGTTCTCAGGCCTTGTGGCAACATTCAGCAGCGCAAGCGATGGTTATATTTGCAATGCTTACTTGGCCATTAAAAGGCCAAAAATCATGGATACCCCCGGGATGTTTTCTGACAGGAATGTTTTTGAGTTTTTCCAGTTTCATGCGTCCAACGATTCTAGTTCTTTTGCCAGTTTGGGGCTTATTTGTGCTTATCCGATTTCGCAGGGGAATTATATTTTATGGTATTGGTATCCTTGTCGGATTGCTGCCTCTTGTATTATATCATCTAACGTACTTTGGCCAATTTGTTGGAGGCGGATATTTTGATTTACAACAGGGACAATTTTCCAGTTTTTCGCAGCCCATATATCGTCTTGTTGCCCATCTATTTGCCCCAAGTCGGGGCCTGCTCATTTTTACTCCATTTTTTATTCTTATCCCTTTCGGGTTCATAAAAACTTCTTTGAAATATCGAACGTCGCATTTTGATGGATTACTTTGGGGTCTTTCGGTTTTTGCTATTGCGGCTATCATTTTGTCATACAAAAAGTGGTGGGCGGGATGGGGATACGGTCCGCGCTTCTGGTCAGACGTTCTTCCTTTTCTATGTCTGCTCTGTCTGCCCGCAGTGACACGTCTGTTGAGAAAACAACTGGGAATAATACTGGTTGTTCTTTTGATGATCTATTGCATAGCCATTCAGGTCGTAGGTGCGGTCAGGTATGACGGAGGATGGGATCAAGACGTGGACGTTGATAAGAATCCCGCGGCATGCTGGAACATCCTGGACAATACTGTTTTTTACTGCCTAACCGGCGGAATGAGTCATTATTACTTCGGCACTGAAAAGCAGAACCTCGTGTTGCATTCTCCCGTCATTGATATATCAAAGGAGGGAAATCATAAGTATTTAATTGCTGGTTTTCATGGGCCCGAACCGTGGGGAGTATGGACGCGTGCTATTTATCCTGCAGTGATTCGATTTAGTTTGCCTCATATTTCAAATGGGAATCTCCTTTTCCAGATTCGAACGCCTGAAACTTCATGGGAAAAGAAGACCGTATTTTTTTATCTCAATGGGCATGAAATCGGGCAGTATCGTTTTAGCTCGGAGAATCAAAAAGGCGAATTCGAAGATTGCCGTTTCAGAGTACCTGTTTCGATTCTCAATGGCAGAGTTGAGGAACTTAAAATTATTTGCTCTCGAGGCACCTATTTGGGTCCGGGATTAAGTAGATTTTATGGTATTGCGCTAAGCCGTTTTGCATGGCTGACTGAAAGTCAGTATCAGGAAATTCAACAAAGGATTTTCGATTCAAATCCCATGTGAGGTTGGAACCATGAAGACTGTTACTCTAATCACCAAGGACTTCGCTCTTTTTGCCATTATCCTGGCCATCTTCGCCGCTGTACCTCTCGGTTCGCCAGGCGCTGAGCCAACAGCACACGTACAGGCCGAAAAGCGCGGGCGGATTTCTGGTAGCGTGGTGAGCTCCGCCACAGGAAGACCCATTGCGGGTGCGTATGTGGGCATTGGTGACTTCGGTGATGCGGGGGGCTCCAACATGGAGAGATTCCGCCAGCAAGGCATCTACTCCACTACGGAAACGGACGAAGAGGGCCGGTTCGTTCTGGAAGGCGTCGCCTACTTGGACAACCACCCACTCGTCGTCACCCATCCTCAATATATCCGCCATGATCAAATAGTCTCTCTTCAAAAGGACAAGCCGGAACCCAATATCAGGGTCAGTCTGAAACGAGCTGCAAAGGTTAATGTCAAAGTGACAGATGCCACCGGGAATCCTCTACACGAGCATTTCCTCATCCGTCTCGAAGCCCTGGACGGACGTCGTTTCATTCCGCCGGGGCAGCACAGGCATCTATCAACGTTTGCGTCCAGTGCCTGGATGGAATTGAGCAAGACGGGAACGTTTTCTTTCACGGAATTGGATCAAGGCGAATATTCCATCGATGCGATGCGATTTACACTCCCTGAGACAACGCCGGAATCCACGTCGGATTGGCCAGAAGCATTTATACGAAGCATCCCCTCTGTGACAATCTATCACAGAGGGATCCCGAACCTTAAGATAAAAACGGGAGAGACGAAGGAAGTTCAGATCACGCCGGCGGATCATCAGACCAGCATGACGATCAGGATCGAGATCCCCGAAAGCCCCTTTTTCAAACCGGATGTCCCGCGCTATGCTTTGATAAGCAGGAAACCCGGGCTTCTCATGTGGGATGACGGAAAAACGCATGGCGTCGAGGATCATCGCCTGGGACGTATCCTGCAGCGCGCCCTTTTTATCAGCGCGGTTTCACCTGAAGGGACCCATACAGTCCAGAACCTGCCATCGGGCATCTACACAGTATTTGCAGGACCGCATCCGCTTTACATGCGGGGAGCCAGGGTGGAGGTTACCCGTGGTCGTGAAACAAAAATCGAATTTCCCTGGATCGAACCGGACGGAATAGCTCTCGTTAACCTGTGGTCATTGAGCAAGCAGGTAAAGCCCGTGGCAAGGGAGTATAGTGCGCACGAGCTGTGCGAGCTTCTTACGGAAAAGACCAAATCCAGACCCCGGTTCAAACCGGATCCCTCAATCAAGGATGAGAAACTGACATTAAGCCCTGAGGAAGTCTCCATTTGGGATCTCCTGGAGACGATCTATTTGGACAAAGGGTGGAGACTGGAAGAAGAGGGAGAAAGAACGCTGATTTTGCGGCCGGGGCTATCCAGCAATCCGTGAGATTATTGTGAATTGGCTTGCGCTGATCCGCCGCGAGGATGGCAAGGTAGACACATCGGGCTTTAAAGAAGGAAAATGTCAGCGCTGCAAGACAAAAGTGACCATTCTGGGCCTGTAATGGTAGGGTGCACTAGTGCACCGTCACACTTGAAATGATGAGTCGCTGAGTCTATTGCAGAGTCAATTGTTGATATGCACGAGGTAGCGCCGCCGTCCCGGTATTACGCCCTATTACATCTGAGTCTTTAGTATTGCAGAAACGCCATTAATAAGCTCCGTAACTTCCTCTTTTGTAGGCTCTCTGGTTTTATCATGGTCGCACAAATTTCTTAAACGGGTAAGGTGCTGAACTTTTCCCCACGTAACCAGGTCATATACCGTTTCTTTGCATAAATCGTTAAGCGCAGAAAGGCCGTCCTTTTCGCGATACTTAATTGGTGGAGTATGTTTCTTAAGAAGCATTTTGAGATGGCGCTCCAGAATCACTCCAGCAAGAGCGCCCGCCGATCGCAAGAACCCTTTTGATAAAAGATGCCGAGCAGCTCCGATTTCATCATCCATGAGTATCGAATAAGCAGTTAATTCTATATCATAGACGGAGAACCTCAAATGAGACGGTACCGCTGCCAGTATGTCAAATTGAGCATTGATAAGATCCATCAGCCTGAATTGTTCCTTCTTTGACATATGGCTTTCTTCAACAATATCTTTGATTTTGGGATAGTATGAATTATCAAACTCAGCAAGACGATCAGGCTGATTCTTCGCAAGTATTACGCGTGAGGCACTGTACCATTGTTGATAAATACCGCGTATATTGGTAGGAAGGGGACGACGCTCCGGTTCCACGCGATCTTCTTCAAATTTTAAATCATCAAGAATAAATCCGCCTGGATATCGTTTTTCTGGTATTCTTTTTCTGATACGATCACCTTTCCAGCCTGATTTTTCGATATTTTTGAACATCTCGTTCTTCTTTGCCTCAAGCTCCTGAATAGCTTCCTCAAGTTTTGAAATCATCGTCATTTTTACGTTCTCTTTCGAAAGGATTGTCTAAGCTCTTAGCTGTCTCCTACAATATTCCGAACAGTAATTTGGTTGGCTATTTAAGAGCTCCCTTCAACAATCGCAATGTCTTCGTCGCTCAGGCCATACAATTCATATACCAAGCGATCAATATGGTTGTCTGTCATTTCGATCTGACGCTGAAGAGTTGTCTTGCCGTGATCCGTCTTCGCTACTGCCAACCGCTTGTGCAGCGATAGCATGCGGTCGACCAGTTCCCCCACCCGGTCGTGGCGGGCTTTGTCCCTTTGATTGGATAAATTAGGAAAAGCAATTGGCAACTGAGCCAGATGCCCGCGTTTCACCTGGGCGAGTGCCTCACCCTTCTCCGGATTGATGATCGTTTGATAGAACCAGTTCAGTAACCGCGAGTTCAAAAGTCCTAATATATATCGTAGTTCAAGGCCCTCGATGCGTGGAATAATCGTGTATAAGTTGTCGCGCACGATAAACTGATTACAATCCAATGTGGCGATGAGGCAATCGCCGGTTTGACGAATAACGATCTTAGATGGAGCATTGTAATTAGCAGAGTACCGAGGTTCCGCCAGCCAATCACCGAAACTGATCCAATAATCGTTATTCCAAAAAATCTGATACCTCCGGATCAGACTTCCCCGAAGGAGAGGTCGAAAGCTAGAGTTCACTTGCTTTTCTGAAACGAACGGCTTCTCTTCGACAATCCTACGGGTTTGAGGAGGCTTGCCTTTGCCCACTTGAAAAGGCTTCGCGCCTTGAGTGATCAAACACAAGCTGTCTAGTGCAGGTAAGCTTCTTAGCTTGTCAGCAAGTGCAACTAACTCTGTTCGCTCATATATATTTACAGGCCTGCCATTGCCCGCCCGCCATCGTTCCTGTGGTATCGTGTAATTAATACTGCCACCATCTTTCTCCAGCACGGTAATCGTTACCTCATGAGTATCAGCTGGGCTTTTCTTCTTGATAATAGTTATCTCCGTATCAACCGTGGCTTTGACAAACACTGGACGACGATAATGAACTATAGTCTCAATCTGTGTCTTGTTAAAGATATGTTCCCGGATTCGATTACACTGCAGGTTCAAAAGCCAAGTGTTTGGGATGATCATTCCTAGAACCCCTTTTTCTTTCAGTAAGGCAAGGCA
Organism: uncultured Candidatus Sumerlaeota bacterium; assembly: GCA_964630455.1. GTDB lineage: Bacteria > Sumerlaeota > Sumerlaeia > MWCT01 > JAUWMI01 > JAUWMI01. The sequence goes on along the minus strand of CAZVVA010000028.1, from coordinate 12,385 downwards.
TTTCTCAATAAACAACAAATACGTATCCAGTTGATAGTCCTGAAGTCTAAAATTGGCAAGCAGATAGGCGGTCTCATTCTCTGATAAAGATGCTCCATACGGCGGATTGCCGATGACAGCGTCAAAGCCCCGCGCTTTCATGATTTCTGGGAACTCGGCTTTCCAATCGAAAGCGTTGATACGGTATATTTCTTCTTCGTCGAACATATCAGTCTGCTGGTTGTCGTAGAAGTCGGGGTCAATAAGGGAGTTCCCGCATTTGATGTTGTTCCCAAGGTCGGGGAGCGCACGTTCATGTAAGAATGCGAGCTGTTTATCAAGAGTTTCGGAGGATTCGTCCTCGAGAACCTTGAGAAGGAGCGAGAGCTTGGTGACCTCTACGGCTTGCGGGTCAATGTCTACACCGTAGATGTTATTGAGTAGAATGCGCTTGCGTTCAGTGGTGGTGAGTCGCCATTCGCCGCGACGATCCTGAAAGATGGCCGGGTTTTTTCGACGCGCCCATTTTTTGGGGTCGTCATTGACGTACTTCTCAAGGTGCCATTCGAGCAGGTACTTGTAGGCGCCGAGCAGGAACGAACCGGAGCCACATGCAGGGTCAAGTATGCGGAGTTTGCTTGCGCCGCCGCGCGGACCGGGTTTCTTGCCTTCGACCAGTTTCCCAACGGTGTTCTTGACGATATAGTCAACGATATAGGTGGGTGTATAGTAGACGCCACCGGCTTTTCTGACCTCGGGCTTTTCCTCCACCACGGCGCGATGGCCTTTTGTCAGGCGGATTACTTTGCCAAGAAACTGCTCGTAGATGTGGCCGAGAATGTCAGCAGGCAGCACGGAGAACTCATAGGGGCTTTCGGGATAGTAGAGATTTTTTATGATTTCTTTGAGGTGCTTGTCATCAATTGCGATATTCGGAGTGAGCGTGTCAGGATCACCGGGGCGATCTTTTTCCACGTTGAAATAAAACAGGCCGGAGTTGTAGCGCTGGTCGGCAAGCTCATACAGGTGGCGCAGACGGCCATAAACGCGTGTACCGTTGCGCAGGGCCTGGAGGCGGCCGTAGTCCTCGATACCGCGGTCTTCGCAGAAACGCAGGAAGATAATGCGGTCTATGGTGCGCTGGACGGCAAAGTTTAGTTCGCGCTGCGTGAGGCCGGGGTTGCGGAGGGCGATGTTTCGGGCCAGCATGTCGCGCCACGATTCGATTTCAGCGAGGAAAGCGTCATCCACCTCGGCAGTGCCGCGCTTGCGGTAGGTAGATTCGGCATACTTGTCAAACGAACCTTTCAAGACATCTTCGCGCGAAAAAATTGAGGCGATGTCATCCCAGCGCTCCAGGTAGTCAGTAAATTTCAGGTAAAGCGTGCGTGCTGTTGAAGGCTTGTCGGTCACCGCGGGGCGAATGCGGCAGTCGTAGACGACAAACTCTTCAAAGTCGGTCAATATACTGAGCGGGAGTTTGGCTGACCAGGCGTAGCGGCGTAGCTGGAAGGCCGGAGAGATGTCTTCTTTCAGGTTGACTGCAGGTTTCTTCGTTTCGACGAAGAACTTGCGCGTGCCGCCGATGCGGAAACAATAATCCGGGGCTTTGGTAGCGCCGCCGACCTTGATGGCGTCCTCGTGGATCACGTCCTTATAGGCCTCGGCGTAACCTTGAACGTTGTCCACGTCCCAGCCGAGTGTCTTGAACATGGGATTGACAAATTCCTGGCGCAGCTGTGTCTCGTTGTAGACTTCGGAACGGTAAGCCTCGATGTTGCGCTCGAATCTCTTGACTAATTCATGGATGGCTTTCGGTGCGGGCAATGTTTGCCTCCTGTCTATTTGCAAAACTTCACAGAGGAGATATTAAGTTAAACGTTGTGTATCGCTTCTTCTCTTTCTGGTATCAAGACGACCTGTCTTTCTAAATAAATATAGATATATTCAAAACCAAAATGGTAATAATGTCAATAGACTTCGAGGATTTTGTGGACAAAAGACAAAAGAATTGCAAAGACCTGGAGCTGAATCAACGGGATGTGTCGAATTACGAAATCAAGTTGTTGATTTCGTCCAGAGCAGGAAAGCGGAGCCATTATGCTGAACCATGGTAAAAGAAACCAATTGGTGGGTGTCTTAGTGCTCATCTTAGTATTCGGAATCATTTATTTTATTGCGCCGAGTGTGAAGCATCACGCCGCGGAGGAATTTCCGGATGTTGCACCTCAATTGGCGGAACTGGAGGGGTATCTCGAAACGCATTTAGCGATGTACGGAGAACCCCCGAAAACATGGAAGGCATTTCTGGACTTTTATACGCAGGAAAACCGCCTCGACCCAACTGCCCCACGCATTGACCCGAAAGCCTGGACGTACGAAATCGGTCTTCAAAAAGATTTCTGGAGCGATCCCAGCGATCCAACTGCTAAAGGCATTGGGTGGCGTGTGGAGACCGACCCGACTGTGCCAGCGACGCCTTCGGGCCTGAACTATCAACGCCGGTGGGTAGCTCAGGCACGTGGGTTGATCGTTCGGCTACGCCACAGACGAGAGCCGCATGTTCAAATGGTGAAATGGCTCCCCTTACAAGAGCAAATCTCGATGGCGAAGAAAGCGGATGCAGCGGGGCTAGTTCGCCTGCTTGATGCATGGTATGATAATGTGCCTGGAGATGGGGCTGCAGCGGCGTTTGTGGAAGCGATTTTCCCAACGCTTGAAAGCGCATTGAAACATTCCGACCGAGATGTGAAACGGGCTGCGATCCGCTGCACTGCTATGGCTCTGAAACAGACCGTTGCCTTTGATCGTTCCGGTAAATCCGCTACAACTGCAAACGTTCTTGGCCTGATCCGTTCATTTGTTCGTACCGCTGATGGACCCGATCGGATCACATCATTGAAAGCGCTATATGCCCTGCCAGCTGAGACATGGAGCAAGGTAATGAACGAATGGATGAACGACCCCGAGTCGCGGCTTCGGGCTGTAGTTATCGCCGCCTTTACGGCACGGTGGGATTATTTTGACTCTGACGAATACTATTGGCGACCGCGTTCCACATATATCATGGATCCTCCAATGTTCAAGAAATTGCGGTCGGATCCCGACCGAACTGTGCAATTGGAATTGTTGCGCCTGATGGGCAAGAGGGCCTCGCGTTTTGCCGGATCGAACAGGCGCTCCTACCTTGGGGAAGATTCTCTACAGCATATCGTTCTGCAGCTGTTGAGCGGCCAGGACGAAGAAGCTCAAATTGCCTTCCTCGAAAGCCTGGATTGGCAAGGCTATCATTACATGTTGACGGTCGGCGCGGAGGAAAAAACGAGGGAAGAATTAAAAAACATGCTGGAAGCGCTTTGCTCGCATTCCAACGTTATAATTCGGCGTCATGCGCTTCGTGTACGAATGGGCGGCGAAAATTGGCGGCCCAGCGATTTCGAGCAGGTAGCTCCGCTGCTCGAGTCGGACGACCCGGATAATCTACGTGTAGCAGGGAAAGCACTACTCTCTACTATTGCTCAAGAAGAGCCATCTATACCTTGTGGAAAAGACGCATTTCTCGAACGGGCTCTTTCCCTGGAAGACCGACTTCTGGTGGCATTCTTGGGGCTTGATGCCCGGCATCCATGGAAGTGGAGTGGAAGCCAATACCCTCGCGCTTTCTCCCCGAGCGAGGAAATACCCCTCTTGCGGAAATGGAACGACTCGACAGATCCCAGAATACGTCGCCTACTTGTGAGCCGAGTAGCTGCCTTACTGAATCACCGCGAAAAATTATCAGGTGAAGCATGGCGCGAGATCCAAGCGATGAAGAAGCGTCTGCTCAACGACTCGGATTCAACCATCCGTTTATATGCCGCCCAGCGATTCCTCAGAGAAAACCAGGAGCAGCTATTGGCATGGATACGCAAGCAGGAAGATCCGGTTCGGCGCGACGCAGCTCTCTTCTTCGGCACCCGGGAGCGTCCATGGCTCCGCGAGGAATGCGAACGGGTACTGAAACTCGGAGATGCACGGAGCAGATGGGAAGCCCACAAGCGCTTGCTGGAGTTGGGCGAGTCACCAGAGTCTGTTCTTTATCTAAAGAATGTTAGCCCACGGATTAAGGTGCAGAAATCGTTTCGGGATTTTCGCACTCTGTGGGCCGCTATCGAGGCATACAGCATTGACTACGGACAGGGGCTTTACGAATTACGTTGCCTAACCACACCGATTGCGTATATATCCGTCATGCCACACGACCCGTTTCAAGCTAAGATTCCGTCCTATTATCGGTTTTTTCGACCGCGTAAACTCTATTCCTGGGTGCTTCAGGGGATTGGCACGGATAGGCGTGACGAGTTCACCCCATTGGTTCCGCAACTTGAGGTTCTGGCCACTTCAAGTCCAAACGATTTCCGTAAGAAGGCCCGGCAATCCATTCTGCCGGTTTGTTACGATCCAACGAATGGGCTCCTGAGCTCCGGCGATTATCTCTTCGTATTTTAGCGATTGAAGTAACTAAGAATATAGCGACAGCAGGAGTATCGGACAATGCAAGGTTCCTGATGTCAGGAGATCAGGGTGTGAATTTCGTCGGCAATAGTGAAGGCAGCGTCGGGGCGTGCAATGCGGGTTGCCGCGTCGCCGAGCTCTCGAGGGCGCTTGGGATGCTCAAGCAGGTAAACGCGATTAACCGGATTCCAGTTATGTTTCTTCAGAGAGGCTGGATGAGGAGCAGACAGGGCTGCATTCTACAGTACAGGCCTTTAATACATGACCCAATCTTCAACTGTAGCGGGTTGGTATTTTTCCCAGCGTTGCACCTGAGAACTACCGCTGAATTGTACTATAAAAATATAAGAGCTGTCGTGATTAAATCCAACACCGCGGGGCGACTGTAATGCAGGGGCAGCGCTTCGGGTGATAGTCTGCACCAGGTTTTCCGCACTGTCAAAAACCTTCACCGTGTCATTACCATCATTGCTCACGAAAATATAGCCGTTATCATCTATATCTACAGCACCCAAAGTTCCGCTTACCCCGGTCAGGTCTGCCACCTTAGTATAGCTAGCTACTCCGCCTGCGACCCCACCCGTCCATTTATGTATTTGCCCATCAGCCTGGCAGGCAATAAGCACCTTGGTGCCATCGTTCGTTACCGCGATGCCCCGATTTATATGATCAGTAGTGCCAGGGCCAAAGGTATAGCTGGTGGCATAACCACTGGCCTGAGTGAACACATGCCAGGAGTCGTTAATCTTCTCCACAATAAACATATTGCCGTTGGCGTCAAAGTCAAGGTCACCTGGCCGGAAGCCCAGCTCCTTGCCTGGCAATGCATTCCCTGTTGCGCTGTTGAACTTTAGTACGCCTTCATATAATGGCACATCATAGGCATCATCAAGGGTGACGTAAATAGTTCCATCGTAGTGAGCAGCAATGCCCGAAGGACAGTCCACGGCGGTGGACAGGCTCGAGGAGTTAAGGCCAGAACTAATCGGCGAGTACGGGGCTTCCGAGCCGTTACTATTGAACACGTAGATGCAATCGCCAGGATAGTCACACACCCACAGCTTTCCATATTGGTCCAGCACGCAATACTGGGGGTTAGCCAGCGTAGAGCCAAATAGGCCGTCAAACACATAGAGAGGCTGCTCTACTGCTTGAAGTTCCATGATGGCGGTAGTTCGACTGGTGCGGTCATCGGCTTGTCCGCCGTCATAATCGTTATCGTAAGCAGTCACCTGGTAGTACAGAATATCAGAAAGAGAGCCGATGGCGAGCGACTGGTTGGCCTGATAAACATCGCCGGTGAGAAGCGACATTTCCACCTCGCTGCCTTCCCAGGGAGGCGCATTAAGGTTCCACTTCAGGAATACACCCTGGCCTCCCGAACCCGTACTATCGTCGTAAACCCCTGAGGGATCGGTGATTTCGCATTTAATATAAAACGGTTCACCCTCCAAAATAGCTTCTGGTTCAGTAGAGAAGTTATGTATCCGCGGCCCGGTATTATCATCATCGCCGCTGTAGGTTTTCCAGCTTCGAGGGGGAATTTCGTCTTCGAATATAAACGGCCCATTAATCAGTGCCGTCGCTTTATCATTGGGCGTATGACCGGGGAAAAGGCTTGAATAGGCAAATACTGTCAGGCCATGAGCACCTTTATTGCGGGTCATGTATACTTGCTCGAGAAAGGTGCTCACATTACTGATCGCGTGAGCTCCAATTCCGGGACAGACAAAACGATCGTAGGAATAGGGAACGTGTTGGCCGAGCCAGGACTCGAATGTTGATAGATTGTTTGTATAACACATGGGGTGCGACGTATCGATGATTCCTTCCTGAACCCATCCACGGCCATCTTGAAAGTAATTATTGTATCCGCTGGAATAGCTGCTCCAGGTGGCGGCACTCACCACAGTTTCCGGCCGCGTAGTTTTGACAGCGTCGTGGATGCGGAGCACCAATGTAGTCACCTGGTCGCGCCGCCATTGGCTCCATTGGTCAGGCATGCTTGCTGGCGTGCCGCCGTATTCGTCAAAAAAGCGCTGCAAACTCACCACGTCCCAGGAATAACTGGAGGTGGGATATCTTACATAATCATAGTGAAAACCATCGATGTCATAGTTATTCACCACTTCCATATAGATGTTGTACAGGTAGTCCTGTACTGCGGGAATACCTGGACTGAGAGTAACATACCCGGAATTCAGGGTTTGTGTTGTGCCGGCGCTATTCACGCAGAACCACTCGGGATGAGTGTTCCAGAGCTGTGGTACCGCTATGGGTGGTGGGGTAGTGCCGCGCCAGCCCGGATACGTGTTCATATAGGCATGGAGCTCCATGCCTTTCTCGTGAGCTTTGGTTATGGCATACTGCAGGGGATTCCAGCCCGGGTTCTGACCTAATGTAGAAGGGTTAGAGCCAGTCAATTCCCACGCCCACGGTTCTAATGAAGACTGATAAAACACCGTGGCGTTGCCTCGCACCTGAAAGAGCAACAGGTTGAAATTGTGATTTGCGGCGTTGTTGATGATGGAGTCGACGTGCAATGCAGTTGTATAATCCCAGCGAGTAATCCACAGTGCTCTCACCTCATCAGCCGTTGCCATACCGGATAAACTGATGGTAATAAACAGCCCCACTACTATTTTTCTCATACTTACCCTTTCGTGCATATTGTTATCGAGTATCTGGCGTTTAATATTTGCAATGTCGTTTCGCGTAATCTGTGTTTCCGGTGTTTCCGGTGTTTCCGAAGAAGCACACCGTTATTACTAGCACCAACCCCTTGGAAAAAGCAACGGCAAAATCAAATGGGAAATTCGGGCAAAATCGGGGACAGCAACCTCAATTTCTCCTTCCGTTGGGTTTTCGGCCGACCTTTCTTGTCTAAAACCCGAAATGTTGTCAAGGGGACACCAGGATAATGTCCGCGAATTTCACCCTTTAAGAGTAATATTGCAATTGTCAGGTCTCGACAGGTTGTTCTTTCGCGAGGTCTAGGATTGTTTCGATCTTGCGAGTTCGAATGTTAATCCTTACAAGTCCGCTGCCATCCTGTAGTGCATACACATTTCTTCCATCGGTACTAAATCTCGGATGCGAAAACAAGCCGGAAAGTGGCAATTTGGAATAATGCCTCTCTCCTACGCGATAAACAGCGAGAGATCCAGCACTCCATTCATCCGGGTCAGAGTGCTCCAGCATAATAATCTGCTTGCCGCATATATCTTGGGGAGAGCAGACTTGTTCAAGGCAGAGAAGCTTTTCAGACTTTCTGCTTCGCAGGTTGGTTGACGCAAGCCATACTGCTTGCTTGAGCTTTTGCGTGTAGAATGCTTCGCCTCCTTTAACGAGAAATTTGCCAAGATAGATATTCTGTTCTACTACTTTAGTCTCGCCTGTTTGCAAGTCTGTAACGAGGAGGTTCTGCCCAATTCCCTCCAATCCGCCAGCATGCGCCAAAAGACTGCCTATCTCCCGCACCTCACTATAAGGCCAGAAATTTCTCACAATGAACTGTAGTTGTTTGCTTTCTAAATTGAGAATCGCCAAACTCCATATTATTTGAATTGTATTTAGAAAAAGCGAGGATTCTGTACAGACCAACACGTAGAGAATATCTTTATCGGATATCAACACTGGATTTATGCTGCTAACCCCCTCAAATTCGCCAGCTACAGCAATTACGCGATCCCGATTCGATTTAAAATCGTATTCCATTACCTTATTAAGGTCATAACCCCTGTGTTCTTTTTCGTCTCCATAAGGACCCTGTCCGTAGTAAAACTTATCGCCCTCAGGGGAAAAGCAACCTCTGGCACATGCATTTTTCTCGCTCCCCAGTCTTGCGATGGCCTCTTTCTTATTAAGGTCAACGAGAATAATGCCCGTTATCGACAATTGGCTAGCAGGAACAAAAGACCAGTGTTCCAAGGCACCCACATGTTCTCTTGAATAGAAGCAACTCGGATTAATCACAGAAATTGCCCCCCTGCTAATACATGTCCAGCGATTTATGGGAGTCTATGGCAAGCCACGTCGTCTTTCTACCATCACTTAATGGTTAATTCCTGTAGCACTTGCTTGCTCTCAAGTTCCCACGTTCCATTTGTCTTGTGAAATGTCAGGCGCAGATCGTGTTGCATATGTCCAAACGCGATTGTAATATCGAGCTCCATCGACCTGCCTTGATCGCGCACAGTACGCGTTATCATGTCAACCACGATCGCGCCAGCGTCCCTTTCCTGGAAGACGGTTGTTACATAATCCTTGAGAAAAGGATCGAGCATCTCCTTATATTTGGAGTAGCACGGTTTTTCAGATATACTTATAGTGCCATCTTTATCTTTCGAGGCTGTTAGAATTATCTCGCCGACATATTCTCGTTTTGTCCCCCAGGTAAAGACTACAAGCAAGGAGATGCCAAGCACGAGGACCAAGGCAACCAGTATGATTATAAAAGAACGGCTCATTGTTAACCTCCTTCTAGCAACTCAGAATTGCCACCAAAGGGTGCGCATCGGCTATTTAACGCATAGTGTTCGTTTCATCTATGAACGCTATTATACCACCGAGTTTATGAAATTCATCTTTACAAGTTGAAAACAGGAATGTCAAAAAGCGTCTTAAGGCCAATAAATATTTTATCTCCTGTTATGCCGCATCGTTGTTTTAATAATCTGAAGATAAGATAGGTACAAGATTAAAATGTTAAAAGGCTTGAGTCGAACAGTATCTCAGGTGCATAGTCCACCAACCGCTATGGCCAAGAACCTTTCTCTGCAATCTAATGTAGTTTTCTGCCCCTAATGACCATATCATTCTGGTTTCTTCCGACGTACCATTTTCCATCTGAGGAAGTGAGGCAGTTGTCTATCCAAACGCCACCGGGGGTATCGCCACGTGGCCAGCGAAGAATGAGATTCGATCCACGCAATGACCACTGTGCATTGTTATGCCCAGCAATTGTTCCATTTGCCAATAATTTGATTTTGTCTGGCGGGCCAAAGTTAACTGAATGTTCCCACTCCCCCACAACATCTTTCGGGCTTGGCGAACGGTCCTTGCTCCATATTCCTGAGGTAGGCTCTGCGGCAAGGGGCCAGCCATCCTCGGCCCATATCAATTGACGGATTTGTAGACGGGGTATGCCCCCAATTTCGGCATCGTACGTATGATGGACAAGCCAATCGTATTCTCCTTCGTTAAGCACTGCATTATGTCCCGGCCCACGCCAGCGGCCATAGCCAGAAAGTATGAGGGTTCCCCCGCCCTGCATCATTGATTTCCCGGAACGGTCTACATAAGGCCCCGTTATTTTCTTTGAGCGCCCCACTGTGATTTTATAGGTGCTGTCAATGCCCCGACAGCATTGGTCAAAGGAAACAAACAGGTAATAGTATCCCTTTTTTCTTACGATGAACGGCGCTTCGATTGCATGAGCCTCAGGACGACGTGCAATTGAGAATAATGTTAAATCATTAGGATCGGGTTTGCCTGTGCTGAGATGTATTTGAACGAGCTTGATGCCGCTCCAGAATGATCCAAATGCCAACCACCCTTTTCCTTCCTCATCCATTACAACGTTTGGATCGATAGCATTCCAATCATCGCGTCCAGGCACTGATTCGATAACCTTGCCCTGATCTACCCAGCGGTAGTCAGGACTGTTGGGATCCAGCGTTGTATTCGTTGCCAAGCCGATGGCGGAACGGTTGGTGCCAAATGTTGATACCGCATAATACAAATGGTATCTTCCATTAAAGAAAGAGATGTCAGGAGCCCAGAGATTACCGTCATTTGGAATTTCCTGTTTTGCCCATTGGGACATATCGCTGAGAACAGTACCAATTTGTTCCCAGTGACGAAGTTCCTTTGAACTTCGGATCGGAATGCCTTTGCCGGTTGAAAAGATATAGTATGTGTCGCCCTGTATTATGATGCATGGATCGTGAACCTCCTTGGTTCCGTCTTCACTTTCAAGGGCTTCATTCTGTACGGTTGCGTGCAAGGGGCTGATATGTTGGTGTACTATTGGCCAGTGTTCGCCCCGTTTTTCAAACACGAACGTTGCCCGGAACGTTTTCTTGTAAGGGTGGTTTTCTTCTTTCAGAGTACCGTTCAGGTAAATGAAGCATGTGAGCCATGCGGTGTCGCCTCGTACAAAAATTGTGACATCTTCAGCAGTTGCTTTCATGGTAGTACACAGGGCTGCTATTAAGTTCCTTATCTGCTCAAGCCACTGAACCACGGCGTCGCGCCCATGATAAGTTTGTGCATTGAGTCCGAACACGCGGATATTTTCTGAAAAGAGTTGGGGTTCGATTTTTGGTGGATTGGGATACGTAACAAAGGAGAGATACTTCTCAATAGCCGTGCGAATATTGGTATCATTACTTGCGGCATATGAGGAGGTAATTACAGCAATCATAAATGCGACAATTGAGAAGCACACAAGATGCCTGATTTTACCTTTCATCAGCAGGCACTCCAAAGCACTTTCGCCGAAGATTTAAGCCAACATCCTTCTGCATTTTGGGACACGTCGCGTTACCTACGAGATAGAGGACTTGGGGCGGAGGTAGATCTGAACGGCGGTCTCATTACAATTGGGAAACTTCGGACATTTGATGCACTCGGTCCAGACTTTCTGGGGCAGGGTGTTTTTGTCAATGACTTCGAAGCCCTTTTGCACAAAGAACTGGGGCTTGAACGAAAGGGCAAAAACGCGCGGCAAGCCGAGCTCCTCCGCTTCAGCCAGACAGCACTTGAGTAGCTGCGTGCCAATACCCTTGTGCAGATACTCCGGCACTACGGCTACAGACTTGACCTCTCCGAGATCCTCCCACATGATATGCAGTGCCGCACAACCGAGCACCTTCTCGTCTTCGCAATAGACAAAATAGTCGCGCAGGTTTTCGTAAATTTCGTTCAGGGAGCGGGCCAGCATTTCGCCTTTATCCGCCCAGAAATTTATAAGGCGATGAATAGCCGCTACATCCTGAATGCGTGCTTTGCGGATCACGCCTGATAATTGCGGATTTTCCGCCATACGCTGAAGCACCTTTCGTACGTTAAGAAATATCAAACCACAACGGCACGACGTTCACTACGTTGGGAATTCAGCATGATAATGTGGACTTTTGTTTCTTGCGTTGTGTCGCTGTGGTTAAATTTTCGTTTTAACAGGGTTTTTAAGCCCCTTGGGGCGACAGGGTAAACTCCTCGGCCAGCCGCTTGCCCGCTTCCAGTGCCTTCAGATTCAATTCAACTAGATGCTCCCCTTTTCCGGCAACCATCTCTTTCAGTGCTGCGGCTAACGTTGCGAAGCGAACCATCTGGGTGTGAACGCCAAGGGCGCCAACCATAATGACATTCGCCACCTGAGTGGCACCGATCTGCGTGGCCATCTCGGATGCTGGCACGGGAAAGTAGCTGAGATCGTTGCGTGCCTGGATGTGAGAAATAAATGATTTGTTGTAGATTACTAGCCCCCCGGGCTCCACGCACTCCTCAAATTTGTCTTGCGATGGCTGATTCAGGCTGACCAGGACATTAGGCTTTGCGACCACTGGGGAGTACACCTGCTCGGAGGAGATAACGACCGTGCAGTTTGCAGTGCCGCCGCGCATCTCCGGCCCATAGGAGGGGAATACGGTGACGTTACAGCCGTCCTGCATACCTGCGGTTGCGAGCAACTGGCCAGCGAACACAATACCCTGCCCGCCAAAGCCAGCCAGAATGATCTTCTTAGTCATGTCCTTCCTCCCTGCTGGCCTACCCGGCTACAGCAATCTTTGGGTTTAATAAATGGGCTCTTTTTCAAATGAGTCAGCATTTTTCTCAAGAACTGCTCCCCCTCACCTCCATCCTCTCCCACAAGGGGAGAGGAAGCAAGGTTGGGCAATAACTGGAG
>CAZVVA010000027.1:10278-24642 GCA_964630455.1 uncultured Candidatus Sumerlaeota bacterium | reverse complement strand
GGGCGGAAGGTCTTATGCGCAAGCTGAACGAACAGCGCACCGATGCGCAGAAGCGCGGGGAAACCGGGCTGGCTGAGCAGCAAGACTATCGCGGCCAGGAGCTTCGCCTGGTCATTCCTCCTCCGCCACCTCCTCCCCCGCCTCCTCCTCCTTATCCGCGCTATTCATATGCAGAGAGCTATACGTCGTTCTATGTGTACGGCCGCGGATGGGATCGCACCCCGAGACCATATTATTACGGAAAGGTGAAAATTACCTCCACACCATCCAACGCTCGAGTTTATATTGATGGCAAGTACCACGGCAAAACCGCGGAGACCGTTTCACTTTCTACCGGATATCATGAGCTTATGCTCGAGAGGAGCGGCTACTACGATTGGTATCAGACGATCTACATCTACGGTCGCGATAAGCAATATGTGCACGCCAGACTGACGAGCCGTTCGTATCCTTTCCCGTATCCACCATACTACTTCAGGTACTATCCCAACGTTGCGCCCGAATTCCGCTTCGAATACAATTACTACCGCTATCCTCGTTACTGGCGAGAGCGCCGTGAGAGAGAAGAACCGCCACCAAGAGATGACCGCCGCGATGAGCCCCGTGATGAGAGAAGATTACCCCGCAAAACCGACGAGAAAGTTCCGCGTATGAAAATACGTGGCAATCTTATCCAATTTGAAGATCAGGACACGGATGCCACTAAGAAGCTGATTGAGAAGCAGCGCGAGCAACAACAGTATCGCGTGCCGGAGCGTCTGAACGAAAAGGAACGATTGCCGATAAAGGAGAGATTGCCGCGCAAGAATACGTCACAGCCCAAGAACAAACTCGAGAATAGGAACCAGAAAGAGGACTCCTCACGGCTCCCGACAAAGCGGGTATCGCCCAAATAGCAGTGGCTTTGAGAGTAGGGGGCAGTTCATGACCTGTGCACCTCAGGCGTAACTGCCCTCTACCCCTGAGCACGATGCGCTGTTTGGGTTAATAATTGCACCATGGCTAAACCATGCAGGTGAAGAAAAAAGTTCAGGTATACCTATTTCGACGGACAGACCGCGCCGTCGAATTTCTTTTGCTGAAGCGGGTTCAAGAGCTTCGCGGGTTCTGGCAACCTGTCACCGGCACGGTGGAAGAAGGGGAAACTCCGCGGCAAGGTGCGCGCCGTGAAGTCAGAGAGGAAACCGGGCTAGAAGATCTCAAACACGTCGTCGGCCCGGTTTATAGCTTCACGTTCGCAAAGAATCGCGTTGAGTTTCACGAGGAGGTCTTTGGAATGGAAGTCGGCAATGTACCCATCACGTTGAGTAGCGAACACAGCGAGTACCGGTGGGTTAATCTGAAAGAGGCGCTCGAGCTGCTGCACTATGAGCAGAACAAGAGGGGGCTCTGCCGGCTTGAGGCACAATTAGGCCGCTGAGGGTTCAACGTCTGAAGATATTCACCTGAGCAGGGAATCACGCTAAAGCAAATCGTGCCTGTGACACGGAACTGCAAACGACATTACCACGAGATATCGTAAGTCGCCTGAGACTTACGCCGTCCCTGGCGATCGCGAACAGTGCGGTAATCCTTCTTGTTCACATCAATGTCGCGCATGATGCCCCGGCGCCTCAGCTCGTCCAGAAAGTCAAAGAGGTTGATAAGCTCTCTTCCCTCACAATAGATTGACGCACTGTTTCCCATCTCCGAGTATCGCAAAATAGTGACCTGTGTATCGCGTGCCGCTGCATAAATTTGCTGGCGCTTCGAGACTGTCGGGCGCCTTACCTGGGGACGATAAGGTGCAGGTGTTGGTTGTTGAGCCGCCACTGCCGCGGCAGCCTCGGCTTCGCGCTGACGCTGCGTTTCTTCTTCTTTGCGCAATTCTTCTTGCCGACGCACTTCCGCCTGGCGCTCTTGCTCTTTATTTTCCGCGTGATTAATGTAGAGAATCCAGGCGGCAATAATAACGCCGATAACGACTAAGATCTTAAGCAGCTTAGCCATTACACCTGCTCCTTTACTGAATAAGTTTGTACCAAAAACCCAATAGGTTTTGCAAGAGCTAAATTATGTCAATAAGGTGGCATCTTCTCACGGGCAGGTTGAAAATGCGCCTGTGGCGTGATGCCCGTGCCAATTTATTTGACGGGTCGGAGAGTTTCTGACCCGTCATCCTGAACCCTTCAGCTTCGCTCAGGATAAACTCCGTGAAGGATCTCATTATTAAGATCCTTCGTCCCCTTCGTTTCACTCAGGGTCCTCAGGATGAGCAGTCGGCGTTATAGAAAACTCCCCGACTGCTCAATTAGATCATCCGGTGTTGCTTAGAAAAAAGAGCCTACTCCACTAGTGTACCCTGTACGGAAAAGCAACATCTGGCAGCAACACAAGGAGGTTAAAAAATACTCTCCTGACGACTCAATTTTTTGTTGATCTTCCTCAGGGGCCTTGCTAGGGTAACATCGTTTCTTTGTTAGTCATGCCTTTCTTGTTTGAACGAGTCGCAAAGATCAGAACACCAATGAGATGTTATTTACGCCAAGCACGGCGTAAAAGTATGGGATGGAGGTGAAGGCATTGCTTAACAAACACCGCTGCTTAATCTCCGTAGTCCTGGTGATTGTGATGGTGAGTTTCAGCGCACAGGCTCTGGCCGTGGGCCCGATGTACGAGCTCAGCACGTCGGCAAAAGTGAGTCGGAAATTCCTTCGCGGACTATTGAACATTCCTTTCTGCTGGGTGGAAATTCCTAAGGAGATAAACATCGCAACGCAGAATCTTGATCCTTTTACGGGGTTCTGGACAGGCCTGGTGAAAGGGACGGCAAAGAGCTTTAAACGAGGCGGGATTGGAGTGTGGGAACTTATGACATTTCCTTTTCCGACTCCGCGTAAGTATACGACGTGGCAATCACCGGAATTCCCATTAATGGATCAGATTGAGTGAACCGTCGCCAGGCTTCTCGATGGTTGACACTACTCGTCAGGAGGTTGAGATAAAAATGTTGAGCCTACACTTGCGTTTCAAGATGGCAGTGATTATCGGAGCGATTTTCGCACTCTGCTTGCTCTGTGCACCAGGCTTTGCAGACGATCTGTACCGTGAGAAAAGTGACGCGAGCAAGATGATGACCAAACTGGGGCGGGGATTCGTGAATGTTTTTACCGGCTGGATTGAAATCCCCAAGAACATCGCAGAAACGTGGAAGGAAACCGACCCTTTCACCGGCTTTGTTGTGGGCACGGTCAAAGGAATAGGCTGGGGATGGGCCCGGACGTGCACTGGCTTTTACGACATAACGACCTTTCTGTTTCCCGTGCCGAAGGACTACGAATCACTGATCGAGCCTGAATACATCTTGCCATCAATCTGGGGCGAACCACTCCCATACTATGCCGACTAGTCTATCTCAATGTCCTGAAAAGACGCAGGGTATCATAGGCCAGACGTCGTAAGACTCTGGCTTTTTATTTTTCCCCCGGGTGTGCAGGAGCGGCACGCGGCGATGTTCTTAGGAGCGAAAGCATAGGAGTGAACGATGAGCTGGAAAACTGCGATCACCAAAGTTGAGCCGAATAAACTCACGGTGCGCGGCCACGATCTGGCAGGGCTCATTGGAACCACCAGTTACGCACAGGTGGTCTACCTGCTACTAATGGGGAAATTCCCGGATGAGAAAACCGCCCAGCTGGTCGAAGCCATTCTGGTATCATCAGTTGACCATGGCGCGACGCCGCCATCATGCCTCGCGGCGAGAACCGTGGCATCGTGTGGAGTTCCATTAACCACGGCCCTGGCAGCAGGGGTAATGAGTATCGGTAGATATCACGGCGGGGCTATTGAGGATTGCATGAAAACGCTAGCCGGGGCAGCGCAGGTGAAACGCGAGGAAGGCAAGAGCGTCCAGGAGATTGCTGAGCAGACAATCGCTGAAGCCAAGGCGAAAAGTCGTAGACTCTCTGGCTTCGGCCACCGGATTCATACGCAGGACCCTCGCACTGTCAAGCTGCTCGAGCTAGCCAAGTCGCTCGGCCTGGCTGGCGATGGCGTGGCCATTGCCGAGGCAATTGCCGAAGCGTTTCAACGCAAGGGCAAGACACTCCCGCTGAATGTTGATGGTGCTATCGCAGCGCTGCTTTTTGACCTCGGCATTCCACCTGGGCTGGGCAATGCGTTCTTCGTCATCAGTCGAGTGCCAGGTCTTGTGGCACACATTCATGAAGAGCAAACGCGAGAAAAACCCATGCGGGTGATCACTCCCGGGGACGTTGAGTACGACGGGAAAAAAGCGTCCTAGCCAATCCGCTGGATCACGGCTGCGCAAATTAGCCACGGCGGTGTTTGCCCGCGAAGGAGGCCACTGTCAGATGCCTGTTAAAGATGCGAAGCAAAATATAGCGCAAATCTTGAAACGATTATTCCCTGTTGTAAATAAAATCGCCAACCGTCCCCTGCGCCAGCAGGTGCTCGACGTCTACTCCGATGCGCTGGCTCAAGGAGGGTGGAAGCCGGAGGATTTGAAAAAGATTCCGGGGACTCTCTTAATTCCGAACTGTCCTTTCTCGTACTGGGAACATACGAAAGCGGTTACGAATACCGCACTGGCGATTATGCAAGCGATGAAAAAGGCGTATGGAAATCGCATTACCATTGACCGTGACACACTTATTGCGGGAGGCCTGCTTCACGATATTGGCAAATTGCTAGAAATCCAGCGACATAAGGGAGCGTATAGGAAAAGCCAGAGCGGCCGCCTGCTTCGCCATCCGTTTTCCGGTCTGCCGCTGGCTGCGGCTCGCGGAATCCCCGACACGGTACTCCACATTATTGCCTGCCATTCAAAAGAAGGCGAGACGTCGCGTCGCACTGTGGAAGCCACAATAATTCATCATGCAGATTTTGTGAACTTTGATCCGTTTAAACCGTGAAAGACAACCTGCTCGTAACAAGACACATGGCTGAAAAGATAAGGAGAGGAATCATGAGATCTACACTGCGTACTGCTGTCACGGTCCTGGTTGTTGCATGTTGTGTTGCCGGGAATGGTGCTGAATCATTCAATGCGCCGCATCTCCTTACACCCTCCTCATTCTTTGTGCTTTCCATCTCTGATTGTCCGCAAACGTGGGCACGTATAAAGACAACACCGCTCTATCGTGAATATCAGGCCTTGCTGGCCAATCCTGTTGTGACTAACAATATTCGCTATAAGGAATTCGATCTTAAAAAGCGCAAATGGGAGCTCGCGGCAGGATTTCCATTGTCGTTAGATACTATTGCAGGCCAGATGCTATCGGGGATTGACCTGGCAGTCATAGCTCCACCAAGCATGGGTGCGCCAGTCGGCGTTCTTGTTGTTGTAGAGACTCGCGACATGGCGAAGGTACAAAAGATCCTCTCCCTGTTAGAGAAAGAGGCTGCGCCACCGGCAGACAAAACACCTGGAGCCACACCATCGCCCACTCCACAGGTTCCCGCGTATAAGGGAGTAGCGATCAAAACAATGCCAAACAGCAACCTACAATATACTCTTGTTGGCAAGTATCTCATTATTTCAAACGGTGGATCCCACATTCGGGAAACGATTGACCGCGCAAAGGGTGAGCTTAAGACCACACTCGCTACTTCCCCCGACTTTGCTCCTCTCTTCGAAAAAGCCCTAAAAGGCCTCAAGCCTACGACCCAAGATCTGTTCTACGTTATAGATAATAGCAAAATGACAAAAACACTGATGCAGATGCTTCCTGGCATGGCGTTAATTACTGGTAGCTCGGCTATGAAAATGGCACCCAAGACTTGCAACGTAGGATCAGCGAGCATCCGCACAAACAGTATCACGTTCAACTCCTACACGCCATTTTCTGCCGACCAGCCGGACCTGATGCAACAGTTGATCCGCAAGTATCCGCCCCAATCGTTAGCGTCGCTGCGCTACGTGCCACAAGGCACACTCCTCTGCTCTGCCAGCAATCTTTTTGATGGGCCAATCTTCTATGACATGTACTACAGCATGTTTGCCGTGATGGGAAGCATGGGAGGTTTTCCTGGCATGAATAATACGCAGGGAGATCTTGACACCAAGATCGCTGAACTTGAGAACACCCTGGGCTTTAAACTAAAAGAGGATCTGGCAGCCTCGCTTGGCCCGGAATTTTGTTTCGCAATGAACAATGTGACGTTTCCTTCATATTTTCCTATCCAGATCCCGACGATTGACATGGCTATCATCTTCCAGGTGAAAGACCGATCCAAAATGACTATGATTATGCAGAAACTCGAACAGCTGATTCAAAAACCCATCTCGGGCCAGGCAGCACCCACAGCTCAGCCATCGACACTGCAACTAACATTTCAAACAACAATCCATAACGGCGTGACTATCCGCTCCCTAATGCTCCCACATCTTCCTTCCTACTCACTATGCTATGCATTTGATGGGCCGTTCCTGCTTTTAGAAACCACCGTAGAAAATATGAAGAATTTGCTGAACGTAAAGACTGGCACATCGCTGGGGGTAGTGAAAAATCCAGAGTTTCAGACCCTTATGCAGCAGCTGCCCGAAAAGCAAAACCAGTTTCTATGCGTCGCCATTGCTAACGTGCTCCGGATGATAAAGAGCGTTGTAACCAGGCAGCTCGGCGCCAGTCCACCGGATGAATTCAAGATGCCCCTGGCGATCATGGATGCGCTGACGTCGCTGCGCATGTGTACGGTCAGCACGAGTAGCGATGGGTCGGGCGTGGTGAGCCGGGGCATTCTTCTGATGAAATAATATCAAGGCCGCAGGTGTAAGGGTAGTATAAAAGGCAAAGCATACGGCCAGCATCACTGCCACTGCCTTGTCAAGTGCCTCAGTCAGGGAGACGCATTAACCAATCGGCGCGCCGCACAGAGATAAACACGAGGTTCATGCATGGGAAAGACTTTTGCAGAGAAAATCCTGGCCAGCAAGGCCGGGCTCTCTGAGGTTCAGGCAGGACAGATCGTAACGGTTGAACCTGACATCATTATGTCGCACGACAATTCGGCGGCCATCTCAAAGACCTTTGCCAAAATCGGCGTAGAAAGAGTCTGGAATCCCGACAAGATAGTCATTGTGCTGGATCACGTGGTACCTGCAGCTGACGAGACGCACGCCAAGAACCATCAAACCATCCGCGAGTTTGTTGCCAGCCAGAGTATTAAACGCTTCCACGATATTGGTATTGGTATATGTCATGAAGTTCTGCCGGAAAAGGGTCACGTGGTGCCTGGTACGTTGATTCTTGGCTCGGACTCCCATACTACTACATACGGCGCGTTTGGGGCGTTTGCGGCAGGCATCGGGCGCAGCGAAACCGCGGCAATCTGGGCTACGGGAAAGCTATGGCTCAAAGTGCCCGAAACTTTCAAGATCGTGATTTCCGGTAGCTTCCCTGCTCGTGTCGGCGCTAAGGATCTTATTCTGCACATCATCGGCACGCTAGGTGCTGACGGTGCGGATTACCGCGCAGTGGAATATACAGGGCCAACGGTGAGCTCCATGTCTATTGACGACCGTATGGTTCTGTGCAACATGGCACTTGAGATGGGTGCGAAGGCAGGCATTATGGAAGCAGATGAAAAGACTGCGGCGTGGTTGTCTCCACGCGGGGTAAAAGACTATGAGATTGTCCGCGCTGACGAGGACGCACGCTACGAACGTGTGCTCAAATTTGATGTGGAGCAGCTAGAACCTCAGCTCGCCTGTCCACATCGTGTGGATAATGTCGTGCCGGTTGGCAAGAAGGCGGGAATCGCCGTGAATCAGATTTTGCTGGGCACATGCACGAACGGACGCCTGAGTGATTTGCGCATTGCCGCAGACATTCTGAAAGGTCGGACGATTGCGCGAGGCGTGCGCATGCTCGTGCTCCCTGCCTCTATGGAGGTATATCTGGAAGCGCTGGACAGTGGTGTGCTTGCCACGCTCATTCGTGCAGGCGCTGTGGTGTGCAATCCTGGATGCGGGCCGTGCCTGGGCGCACACCAGGGAGTGCTGGCGCCAGGTGAGGTATGTCTCTCGACTTCTAATCGTAACTTTAAAGGCCGCATGGGATGCCGGGATGCCGAGATTTACCTCGCCAGTCCTGCCACTGCTGCTGCTTCCGCACTTACGGGCCGCATCACTGACCCACGAGAGATTGATTAGGCGGGATCTTTGCGAAAAATACAGTTGAACATCCGAAATACCCGAAAATTTCTAAGCTTTAAAACTTCAGTGGTCATGCTGTTTCGATATTATTTTGGAGTGCGCAAGCGCAGCTTGCGCTTTCAATGGTCGAAGCGCAGATTCGACCCCTATTCCGGCAATATCGACTTTCGGCTCATAGCGTGATGACATAGGGAAGATGGCAGTTCCACTGCGTTCCGCTGCCACCTGTCAAAGCGGTAGCTACACTATGTTTCGCTACCGCACTCCAAAATACTGCTAGATACAGCGCTGCATTTTTACAGAAGAAGGGAACTCCAGGTTATGAAAGAGACAATCAAGGGACGCGTCTGGAAGTTTGGCGACGACGTCAATACGGACGTCATTTTCCCGGGCAAATATACGTATACCATTTCTGATCCTGCGGAGATGGCGCAGCATGCTATGGAAGATGCTGACCCGCGTTTTGCTAAGGAAGTGCAGACGGGCGATCTCATTGTGGCGGGGAAAAACTTCGGCTGTGGGTCATCGCGCGAGCAAGCGGCTACATGCCTCAAAGCCGCAGGTATTGGCGCGGTCGTGGCCAAGTCGTTCGCCCGCATATATTTTCGTAATGCAATAAACCTGGGACTCCCGATCATCCAATGTCCCGAGATCGTTGATCAAGTCGAGGCAGGCGATGAGCTCACGATTGAATTCAGCAAGGGAGTCATCACCCACAAAGGCGTTCAGTATAGCTTCCCACCACTACCCGAATCAGTAATGGCAATTCTTGAGACCGGAGGTCTTATACCGTACGTGCGGAAAAAGCTAGGCCGGTCATAGGTCATAATATGGGCGCTGCCCGGTCTGTCGAGATAGAGATCTCCCGTCCGTGACAGTCACAAACAGGCCTTCTTTGAAACGACGTCATGAAATATACGCGGAAAGACCTGCCGTACCTCCTTTTCCTTGCTCTCCTTCCATTTGTGTTCTTTTCCTATGCACTCACACCAACCACGCTTATTAGCACAGAAGACGCCATCTCGTTTAATCTTCCCCCGCGCGTGCTTGCCGCACAGTTCTGGCGCGAGGGATGCCTTCCCCTCTGGGATAATTATAGCTTTGCCGGATTCCCCTTGCTCGCTGATCCGCAAAACGGTTCTCTATATCCTCTCACAATCATCTTCTTTCTCGCACTTGCACCCGTACTCGCCTTCAATCTGATGACTATTGTTCATCACAGCCTTGCAGGGCTGTTCACCTATTTCTACGCTCGTGCGATACGGCTGCGACGCCTGGCTGCAATGTTCGCCGGGCTTTCTTTCATGTTCTGCGGCTTTCTCGTAGCCCATAAGCGACACACTGCAGAACACGAAAGTGTTGTCTGGTTTCCATTGATTCTTTTTTTCCTTGAAAAGTGGCGTCGGTGCTCACATCCGGGTTATCTGGCTGGAGGGGCTGCGGCATATGCCTTACAATTTCTCGCGGGATATCCACAGGTCAGTGTGTACTCGACCCTGGTTTTTCTTTTCTACATCCTCTGGTTCGCACTCAAGCACAAGCCGGTTTTGCGGGTCCTGGGCAAAGGCGTGATCCTGTTACTCCTGGGTGTCGGGCTTGCTGCGATTATTATCGTTCCGGCGGCGGAGCTTTTTTCTGTCTCTGATCGAGGGGCATTCCATTACCAGCTCTTCATCAGCTATAATTTCAGTCCGCATAACATTGTCAGCTTTGTTTTCCCGTACTTCTATGGAACGGAAAACACGAATACGCTTTATAAGATTCCCTACTGGGGCGGGCCATGGTTCCAACATGAAGTAATACCGTATTGCGGGATTGCGCCGCTGATTTTTTTGGTATTCGCAATGATCATTCGGGCCGGGCCCGCAGGGCACAGGCGGTTCTGGGTGGCTGCAGGTATTATCGCGATGGTTCTTGCAATTGGAGGAGATACACCCTTGTCGCGATTGCTTTATCATATCCCGATTTACAAAGGTCTCCGTGGCCATGCGCGGTATCTTTTCATCCCGCTCTTTGCCATTTCACTTATCGGAGCTATGGGACTGAATTCCATACTCTCCCCATGCCTTACGCAGGCAAAACAGCGGCGCATGGCACGTATGGTGGCCTTAATCACAGGCTTTAGTCTGGTCGTATCGTTATTAATCCTGTTTAAAAAGACGCTGGTCATTCGACTGCTGGGCGGTGGCTTATTGCTTCCGTCCCTTGCAAGAGTGAGCGCGGAGAAAGGAATAGCCGGTGCATCCTTTTTGACACAACCGGCGATCTTTATCCCACTGCTTTTAATTCTGGGGAATCTCTTGCTGGTACTGGCTATGCTTCGGGCCAAACGGGTGGGAAGAGTGGGGATTGCCATTGTGGTGCTGCTTGGATGCGACCTCTTTCTGTTTGCGCGCTTCTACGAATCAGGCAGCCGCGATGTACAATGGCTGTTCCAGAAAAGAGACATAAATCCAGTTGTGCATTTTTTTGATTCGGTTGCAAAGGATGGCGCAGGACCGGGCCGTGCATTTCTGACTTTTGCCCCTGAGGCCGACCTCAGTCTGGTTCCCTATCCCAAAACGAATCAGATTGTCCGCATAGCGTTCTTAAACAGCCTCAACCCGCTTGTCCTGTCGGATTTTTATGAGCTGACCTGGCTGCATGCCTTTGGGCTCAGCTTGAAACCGCGTCTGCTCGTCCAAAACAACACCATCCTTTCCCTGCTGAACGTCAAATATCTCGTATCGGATAAGACCACGAATTCGCTGATCGAGGGAACGCTCAGCTGGAATCCTCTGCGCCACGCTGACTACGCCTCGACCTGTAAGCTTCCCATCGCCCTCTCCGCCTGGGAACGACACTTAAAAGAGCAACCTGGCAACGAGTACCTCCTCCAGGCACCTGGCCACGGCTTACCTGACATCATACGGCAGAACGTACGCCTCAGGCCTTACACAACCTACCGCATCGAGATTGAAGCGCTCACGCTCGCTTCACCTTACGAGCGAACACTTCTTTGGTGTGACTTCCATGGCCCGGGATACAACACGGAGGCTCAGAAACATATTTTTGTCATTGACCAGAAAAAGAAGCACTACCAGGCATACTTAAATTCAGAAGACGCTCCTACGAGTGCATTGTTGCGATTTTACACCTTTTCCACCTTTCCTCTCCATGTCCGAAACGTGCGCCTTTGGCTTCTTCCTTCAAAACCGCTCTTTAGCGGCCGTATCGAGAGCCCGGAGGTAATGTGTTCTCAGATTCCTGTCTATAGAAAAGTCTTTGAGGGACCGGATTCGATCTCCATCTATGAAAATCGCAACGTCTGTCCCTATGCCTATATGGTCAAAGAAGTGATACCAGCAAAGGGCGTTAACGATGCTAAAGCTATCTTTTTTAACACGAGTGGCTTTTTCAATCCTCATACGCAAGCCGTTGTGACTGCTGGTGTGCTCGAGGGACGTCACTTTACCAAAGATTTAACTACCGGAACAGTTACGCTTCTTATGCGGCATCCACAAAAGATCGTTCTTGAAACTGAGACGCCCGGGCCAGGGTTTCTGGTTCTCAGCCAGCAGTACTATCCCGGCTGGGGTGCATACGTTGACGGAAGGCGAGTACAAACACACCGCACGAACGCAGTGCTTACCGGCCTATTCGTGCCACCGGGCCGCCATATGGTGGAATTGCGATTTGCCCCATTGAGCGTAAAGCTGGGAGCAGCGCTAAGCGGAATTACTCTGCTTATTCTGGTGGGATACCTGGTTATGAATACTAGGCGTTTGTGACAATTTTCTGCGGAACGTCTTGAAGAGAAAAATTCCTTGATTTATCGGCTACATAAATAATAGAAAGTAAAGGTATGTACGAGCGAGACGATCAACCCGCGGCCAAGCAGTTTAATTCGCATTTTCGCATCCTTCACCTGGCCAGTAGCGAACGCTGGACCGGCGAGGCAGACCCTGCCATCAGCCTGGCTCACTCGCAGAGACATCTCGGCCATCAGGTGTGGTTGGCGTGCGTTCCTGGAAAATCCTTTGAACAAAAGGCCCGCGAAAGGGGTGTAGACGTTCTCACTGCGCTGTATCTCAATCGTCGCCTCAATCCGCTTCATCTACTTGCAGATCTCAAAACTCTCAGGACGTTTCTTCGCCAACAAACGATTAACATCATTCACTGCCATCTATTTCACGATCACTGGCTTGCAGCTCTGGCTGCAAGAAAGATCACCCACCCGTACATCCTGGTGCGCACGCTGCACCGGCCAAAGCTCCCTTACAACGATCCATTCCATCGGATGCTTTTTGCAAGAAAAACTGATCTGACTATAACGATCTGCAAGGAGGCAAAATCTGCGGTCAGTGAGAAGCTGCGGCTGCTGGACGAAAAAGTTTTTGCGATTTATGGCGGTGTAAATTCGGAGTGGTTTCATCCGGCGAAAGACGGAAACGAGTTGCGCCGATCACTGGGAATTCCTCTTATGGCTCCGGTTGCCGGCATCGTGGCAAGGCTCCGTGCCGGTCGCGGCCACCAGTGGCTGCTGCAGGCCATCCCACACGTCCTTGAGAAGCTGCCGGATGCCTACTTCATAATTATAGGCAAAGGCGAAATGAAAAAGACGCTTCAGGCACAGCTCCGTGAACTCCCCTTTGGCAAACAGGTAATCATGGCGGGCTATAGAAGCGATGATCTCCCGCAGTGTTACGCTGCTATGGACGTTTCGCTTTTTCTTGGCCTTGGCACTGATGGCAGCTGCCGTGCTCTTCTGGAGGCAATGGCTTCCGGGAAGCCCGTGATCGGAGTGAAGCGTGGGGCAGTGCCTGAGACGATTGAACATACCAAAAACGGTTTGCTCGTTGACCAAGGCGATGTCCATGGTCTAGCCCAGGCATTAATCACCGTACTTGAGAATAAAACGCTGGCTGCGCAAATGGGCACGCGCAGCAGACGAATTGCAGAAACCCGTTTCGCAGAACAGCGGCGTGCAGAAGAGACAGTGGCTGCCTATCGCAAAGTGTGGCAAATGAAGTACGGTGCTGCATGCTGATAAGGTGCTTAGCTCCAAACCTCTTGTAGTCCAAAAACGACGAGATTCGGGGAGTTCCTTGGTCCTCGGCACGCAGTTAATTTAACGGTTATATCAGCTACCCATCTCGTGCCAGCTGACGCATCTTCCTTGACTTTTGACGGCCCAGTAAGTAAACAACAATAGAAAAAGTCATTCAAATATCCTTTTTATGGAATGCAGCCCATGTCGGCTGAGCAGAAAACAGATAAGCAGTATAAAGGCTCGATTGTCGTAGTTGAGGATGAGGAGAACATGTGTAAAATCCTCACGAAAATCCTCAATCTTGACGGCTACCACGTCACAACGTTTGTCGATCCCATCAAAGCGCTTGAGTACATCACGACGTATGCGCCGGATATTGTGATTACTGACATCAAGATGCCGAAACTCAGTGGAATGGAGGTACTCAAGCGTGTCAAGCAGGCAAGTCAGAACATCGGGGTCATTGTTATAACAGCGTACGCCACGATTGAAGGGGCTATCGATGCGATGAAGGCAGGGGCTTTCCATTACGTCACGAAACCGTTTAAGACCGACGAGCTCCTGATGACGTTGCAGAAGGCGATAGAACATAAGCGCCTGCTGGATGAAAACGTCATTTTTACCGAGCACGTGCGCAGGGAGTTTGCCGGGATCAATATCATCGCCGAAAGTCCAGCGATGCAAAACATCAAGGCCTTGATCGAAAAAATCGCGCCGACGGATAGCGCGGTCTTAATCCGGGGCGAAAGCGGGACTGGCAAGGAGCTGGTCGCCAAGGCCATCCATAACGCTAGCCATCGTCGGCTAAAACGCTTTGTACCGATAAACTGCCCTACCATTCCAGAGACGTTGATGGAAAGTGAGCTCTTCGGCCACGAAAAAGGCGCATTTACCGGAGCAACGCAGACCAAACACGGCCTTATCGAACTCGCACACGGCGGCACGCTCTTCCTCGATGAAATTGGCGATCTCCCACTTCATTTGCAGGCCAAGCTGTTGCGCGTGCTGCAGGAACGCGAGATTCAACGCGTTGGCGGATTGAAACAAATCTCCGTTGACATACGGCTGCTTGCCGCCACCAACCACGACCTTGAAAAGGCTATTGAGCATGGCAAGTTCCGCAGCGACCTCTTCTATCGGCTGAACGTTATTAATATCAACATTCCTCCTCTGC
>CAZVVA010000027.1:0-10268 GCA_964630455.1 uncultured Candidatus Sumerlaeota bacterium | reverse complement strand
CGAATATTTTGTCACCAAGTTCAGCAAGCAAATGCGCAAACCGAAAATGCACATCTTGCCAGAAGCGATGAACTTATAGACACGATACCCTTGGCCAGGAAATGTCCGCGAACTCGAAAATATCCTCGAGCGCCTGAGCGTTCTGGTTGAAAAGCAATCTATCGGCGCCGAAGATATTCCCGCTGATCTGCAGCCGTTAACAAAAGAGTTGCCCATGGCGCCACCAAGCATCCGCGAGCCAGTGCCAAGCATTGAATATAAATCGGCACGCCAACAGTTTGAGACCGAGTACATAACGGAATTGCTGCGTCAAGCAGAAGGAAACATTACCGAGGCTGCACGCATCTCCGGTATGAGCCGCCGCAATCTTTATGAAAAAATCGAGAAACTAGGTCTTGATCTCGAGCAGTTTAAGAAAAATACCCGGTAGCCCCGCAAGCAGATGCTGTTCCTCTGCGTCTTTTCTGCGCCACTGATTGCTTTCTTCTGAATGAGTCGCTGTATTATCCTCCCGGTATGATTCCTGGCCATTGTCGTTCACCTCTATGCAACAAAGTGCTGTTTCGACAGTGCCGGTGTTCCGGGTTTTTCCTTGACTTTGCAGCTATGCCTTATTAATGCTACTGTCGTTTCTGCACGGCTAGTCAGTTCAAAGGCTCGTCATGTACACATGTTGAAACCTGGGAACGAAGGCCATCTTCATGTGCACTAAAGATGGCCTACAACGAGAGCGTTATTGGCTAAGGTATTGAAACGTTTAATTTATTAGGAGAAACGAGGTATGCAATCACACCTGGATCAGCCGGCCATAGGGGTGGATCTGGGAGGAACGAACATTGTTTGTGCGGCTGTAATGGCAGAGGCTCGCATCATAGAAAAGCACAAGCGGCCAACTGAAGTGCCGCAAGGCGTGGAGCGGGTAGTTGCAAACATCAAGCAGTGCATCCGCGAGGTCTTGAGCAAGGCGCAGCTTTCTCTGCAGCAGATCAGCGGGATCGGAATTGGCTCGCCCGGCCCTTTGAATACACGCACCGGCATTGTGATCAATCCCGCTAATCTCCATGGATGGCATAACGTGCCACTTCGCAAAATGATTAAAGACGAGTTCCACGTACCGGTAGTGCTCGACAACGATGCGAATGCCGCAGCATACGGAGAGAAATGGGCTGGCGCGGGTAAAGGTGTGGACAATCTGGTGGTTTTTACTCTGGGAACTGGTGTTGGAGGCGGCATCATCATGGACGGCAAGCTGCTCCATGGCCCAGATGATACGGCTGGCGAAGTGGGACACTGTACGATTGACTATAACGGGTATCAGTGCAAGTGCGGAAATAGCGGGTGTCTGGAGACATACGTGTCAGCCACCGGCATTGTGCGGAGAACGATTGAGGCAATCCGCCAAGGACGCGATACCATAATCAACAACATGGTGGAAGGAGATCTCAACCGGCTAACTTCGAAGATCGTCTATGAGGCACTTGAGCAGGATGATGCATTGGCCTGCGAAATCTTTGAAGAGACCGGACGATTGCTCGGTGTGGGGATTGCAAACATAGTCAACACCCTGAATCCCGAAATGATTGTGATCAGCGGTGGAGTGATCCAAGCAGGGGAGCATCTGTTCAGCCCTACGCGCGAGGAGGTG
Organism: uncultured Candidatus Sumerlaeota bacterium; assembly: GCA_964630455.1. Classification (GTDB taxonomy): domain Bacteria; phylum Sumerlaeota; class Sumerlaeia; order MWCT01; family JAUWMI01; genus JAUWMI01. The sequence continues at coordinate 8,623 of CAZVVA010000027.1, read as the reverse complement.
CATCGCCGCGCGTTTGAAGAGCCTGCCCAGACTGCTAAGATCGTGCCGGCCCAGCTTGGTGGCGATGCTGGCGTCATCGGTGCCGCAGGAATTTTACTTCAGCATCTGGCTCTTGAGACGCCCACTCAGAAAAACCATGGGTAATAAGAGGATGTAGCGCCGGCACTGGGCTGACGTTATCCTCCAAAACAAACTGGAAAAGGTACTAATATGATATCCTGATGTAACACATCAAGGAGAGGCGCATGAAAATATGTGTGATTGGGTCTGTGATGTACGACGAAATCTTTCCATACAAGGGCGAGCGGAAAGAGAGCTTCGGCGGTGTGCTCTATAACATCCTTGCGCTGGCGCGAGTGTTTGGGCGTGACGCTACGATCCATCCCGTATCCAAGCTCGGTGGAGATCACCTCCCTGTCATCATCGAACAATATCTCCAGGGTCTGTCAAACGTTCATCTCCAAGGGATACGAATCAATCCAGAGGGGACAAATCAGAATACCCTGCGCTACCCAAGCCCGGATCGGCGCGAAGAACGCATGACCCTGCGCACTCCGCCTGTTACATTCGACGAGCTCAGTCCGTTTCTTGATGCTGATATTATGCTAACTAATTTTATTTCTTGCTCGGAAATCGCACTGGATACTTTGCAACAGGTGCGCCGTCACTCGCGGGCATTTCTCTTTCTCGACGTCCACAACCTGCCGCGCTTCGTGGATACAGATGGTCATTTACGGCCAAAGCCGCTCGAATCGTGGGAGGAGTGGGTTGGGTGTGTGAATGGCCTGCAGTGCAATGAAGAAGAACTATGCCTTATGATGGGTCAGCAGCTGAACTCTGAAGCTGATTACCATGAGGCACTGTTGCGGATCGTGGATGCCGGAGCCACGTATGCGGTGCTTACCCTCGGCTCGCGCGGATCAATGCTCGTCTACAAGACTGGCGGTGAATGCTACGGGTTGACAGTTCCTGTAGCCCCGGTGCAGCAAATGGCAGACTCAACAGGATGCGGCGATGCATTTTCTGCTGGATTCCTCAGAGGGCTCTTCACTCTCCAGCATCCGCTAAAGGCCTTGCTGCTGGCCAGCTCTGTTGCAGCGATCAATTGCGAAGCTGCTGGTCTCGATGGCTGTCGTGACATCCACCAGGCCGAACACCGGATGAAGACAGCGTATCCGGAACTTCTTCGGCAAATTGACACTGGCTGGTCTGGACAACTCCTTCGGCCGGCTGCCGAGTGAGCGCAGGCCCTGCGGCGCGAAAAGACTGGCCATACCTCCTGGTTGCTCGTACTCCTCAAGTCCCGATGTCAATCAAACGGTTTTCGAGAAACCAATGAACAAAGCGCGTAACTTGCTCGGTGCTCCCCTGGCGGTGATGCGCCAATCCCACTCCCCTACAGAATTTTTTGAAAACCAAAGTCCATACGGCGATTCACCAGATCAACCCGTTCGAGCGAAACCAGCACGCGTTGACCAAGCACAAAGGTAATCCCACGCTTTCGAGCCTTGAGCAGCAGCCGCTCTTCATCGTATTCATACGAGTCGCTGGGCAGATTGCGCAACGGTATTAATCCCTCAACCGGATACTGGTCCAATTCCACGTACACGCCGTGATTAGCAATGCCCGACACGGTGGATTCGAATTCTTCACCCAGAAATGCGTGCATAAACTCGAGCGACTTCACAAGCATTGCCTCTCTCTCAATCACATCCGCACGATCTTCACGATCCGTAGCAAGTTGCGCAATTGCTGGCAAGCTTTGGGCAAGCTCCTGCTGCCGATCGTCTGTTAGCTGTCTTTGATGCATTGACTCTCTTAAGATGCGATGCACAACGAGGTCCGGATAGCGGCGGATCGGTGAGGTAAAATGCGTGTAGCAGGCGCTGGCAATGCCGAAATGACCCTTGTTCTCTGCGCTATATTGCGCGCGCATCATTGCACGCAAAATCAAACGGCGGATCATATAGCCGTAAGGCAGGTGCTCGGCACGCGTGAGCACGGATTGCAGCTGCTCAACAATTTTTCCGCGCGAAGACCGCAGCGTGATGCCCAAATTAGCCAATATCGGAACCATCCGCTCCAGCTTTTCGCGCGCTGGCTTTTCGTGTACACGATAGAGTGAAGGAATTTTCAGCCAGAAGAGATGCTGTGCCACCACCTCGTTCGCCAGCACCATGCATTCCTCGACCAGACGATGACTGGCCAGGCGAATCTTACGCCTCACATCAACCACCTGGCCCGCGGAGTTGAAAAGTACCTCGGTTTCCGGCATATCGAGATCCAGACTGCCCCGCGCTGCTCGCACCTGACGCAGCCGATCGCTCAGCGCCTTTAGTGCAAGTAGATCGTCTTGCACCGACTGGTATTTCGACAGTATCCACGGATCAGAACGATCGAATACTGCCTCTACCTCTTCGTATGTCATCCGAAAGCGCGACCGAATGATCGCCTCGTAGAACCGGTAATCGCGTACCTGGCCATTCGAGTCAACGTCAATGATCACACTCATGGTCAGGCGGTCTTCGTCCGGACGCAGACTGCAAATGGTGTTTGAAAGCGCCTCAGGTAACATTGGGATCACACGATCCACCGGATAGATGCTGGTGCCTCGCTCCCGTGCCTCTTTATCAATGAGTGAGCCTTCAGCAACGTAATGCGACACGTCGGCAATGTGCACCCCCAGGCGGAAAACGCCGTTTTCAAGAACTTCGATGGAGAGAGCGTCGTCGAAATCCTTAGCATCCACCGGGTCAATCGTTATCGTGCGCAGTGGTCGGAAGTCCTGGCGGCGGGCCAATTCTTTGGGCGCAATCGCCGTGGCAACCTCACGGGCTGCACGCAGCACTGCCTTTGGAAACTCCGGCTGTACGCCGTAATCTCGAACTACCAGCAGAACGTCAGTAAGCAGCATCTTCTTATCGCCGAGAACGTCGACGATTGTGCCCAGAAGGGGATCACGTCCAGACGTCCAGTCTGTAATCTTCACCACCACCCAGGCGCCGTTCTCCACGTGCAGGCGCGCAGGCGGCTGCGATACGACCACGTGGCGACCGATGCGCTGATCGCGCGCTATCACGATACCGCCTCGTTTGGCATGCTGAAACTGTCCGACCAGAATAGCGCGGCCTCGCGCGAGCACCTCGACAATGCGGCCTTCGGGCTTCTCGCCCGGGCGTCTGATCATGCGGACCGCTACGGTATCTCCGTGCACAGCGGTCGCGAGATTGCGGCGGGCAATGAAAACATCCGCCACCCGTTCCACGCCTTCACGCGAATGTATGCGCACAAATCCGTATCCCTTTGCAGCGATTTCGATCTTACCAGTAACGATCTCCGGAGCATCGAGGATTCCATAGCGCTGCGCCTTGAATCGGTGTACCTTCCCTTCGCGACTGAGCTCACGCAAGGCATGCCGCACCAGTCGTCGCTGAGCAGGACGCAACCCCAAACGCTTCACGATGTCCATGACTCGAAGCGTGCGAGGTGATGCGCTGCGCAGCACTGCCTCGGCTCGTTGCTTTAATGACTGCACAAGAATCTGCTTTCTGCTCTAATGATAGCCGTGGTCACTACTGGCGCGCACGAACCCATCCGATGCGGTCGCCAGTAGATTAGGTATAAAAGTCCGAGAGGCTTATTATCATTCACTGTCTTCCACCAATGCGCTACGAATTCGCAGGAGCGAGCAAAAATAGTGTTTGACCTCTCTATATTAATGACTACAATTCCTGTTTAAGAAAGTCTACAGCATTCTTTAGTGAGCAGCCATATGCGAAGAATCAGCTTGACACCACTGGAGACGTAATCCCTTAATCAGCTATTGCCATACAAGCAGTATCGCCGGTTGCTGAAACAGAGATAAATGAAAGTGCACGTGCATAACACCATGGCACCTTTCGCAATGTCTTCCTCCACGCGTGTATGCAACACATCAACGCAAAGCCGAGCAGTTCCGTATCAGGATGGTGAGCTCCGCGGCATTTGCTTGGCCGACTACGCCCATCTCCGTCTCAGGCAGATTCCCTGGAATACCCTGAAAAGCCAGCCGCAGGACCAATACGCCGTGGTAAAGTCTTCGAATACCCGGCTGGTGGTGAGCTTCGATTTTCAGAACGCTGCGGGGATCTCCGAGCGCCTTTATGCAAAGCGTTGCCGCGTGAGGAACTTTAAGAAAGCCCTTGGTTCCCTTTTTGTTTCCAGCAAAGCAAAACGTGAATGGAAACTGGGACATCAGCTCCTGGCCGCCTCAATCCCGACAGCTGTGCCGCTGATCTACGCGGAGCGACGCGCCGGCGCCTTGCTCAAAGAGCATTATCTGGTAACACGCCACGTAGCAGGCACAACGTCGCTCTACGATCTTCTGCAAGAAATCAGGTCGGCCCGGGAGAAAAGGGATTTGGTGAGCTCGCTGGCTGAGTTTCTTGGTGGCTTACATCACCGCGGATTCTACCACGACGATTTCAGCAGCCACCATATTCTCATTAGCAGTAGCACTGACGTTCGGCCAGAATTCAGGTTTTCCATTATTGATTTGGACCATTGCCGCATTGGCAGACGCATTTCGGCAAGGCAGAGGAGAAAAAACTTTTTCCAGCTTTTTCGATCATTACCGTTTTCGGCACTGGGCAAAAAAGATCGCGTGCGCTTTCTTCGGCTCTACTTCGGCCCCGATCTTAGCGAGCGAATGCTCAGGCGCTTGCTCTGGCGAATCAACCGCATTGCAAAACGCAAGGGCGAGCCGAAATGCTTTTAGCCCGCGGAGAGGATAGCATCTATCCTTTAGCAGGATCGTACTGATCGCACATTCACTGATTCAGACCAAAGGAGAAGAATAAGCATGGAAGGAATTGCAGGGGTGAAACTCAGCGCAATTGATATTGGCGTGGTCATCTTATTTATCTTCGCAATCACCACGATCGGGCTCTACTTCACACGCATGCAACGCACCACCAAGGATTATTTCCTGGGTGGCCGCAATCTCCCCTGGTGGGCGGTGATGCTCTCGATCGTGGCCACGGAAACCTCGGCTGCCACAGTCATTGCAGCGCCCGCCTGGGCATACGGCGGCAGTCTCGTATTTCTCCAGCTCACGTTTGGCTATCTGGCAGCGCGGGTTATCCTGGGTTACCTGTTTGTGCCACGGCTCTATAAAGGAGAACATCAGTCAATTTACAAATATCTCGAAGGGCGATTTGGGACTGCGGCGAAAAATATCGCGGGCATTACCTTCTTCGTTACGCGTGCCCTGGCCACCGGGATTCGCGTCTACATTCCTGCCATTGTTATGAACCAGATCATTCCTTCATGGCCGTTCCACTACTGTGTGATTCTTAGCGTAGGCATAGCCCTGATCTATACCTCTTTTGGCGGATTTCGAGCCGTGGTCTGGACAGAAGTGCTCATGTTTACCATATATATCTTCGGAGGGCTTGTGGCCATGCTCACCATTCTCGACAAAGTTAGTCTGGGGAGCGTGTTTCAGATCGCCTCGGACGCAGGTAGACTCAAGCTGTTTGACTTCCGCATTCTCGACTTCAGCATTAATTACACTGTGCTTTCCGGATTTGTCGGCGGCTGCTTCCTATGCATGGCAACTCATGGAACAGACCAGACCATTGGACAACGCCTCCTGGCGTGTCGGAGCCAGAAAGAAAGCCGCCGCGCCATTATCGGTAGCGGCATCATTATCATACCACAATTTCTCTTCTTTCTCTTCCTCGGGGTTATGCTGTTCGCCTTCTTTTCCGGCAATTTCCCGACCCTGACCAAGGATGCTGACATCTTTCCATACTTCATCATCAATCATATGCCGGTTGGCTTTGTTGGCATGGTGATTGCCGCTATATTCGCTGCCGCCATGTCCACGACCAGCTCTGACGTCAATGCGCTGGCCAATATTGCGGTCAATGACTTCTACAAAATGTACATTAAGCGCAAGGCCAGCGAGCTCCATTATGTACTGGTTGCGAAGATTGCCACGGTCATCTGGGGAGTCATACTGATCTTTATCGCCTTTATTCCGCGAATAGCCCCTCCGGAATACAAGCTGCTTGACATCTGTCTGGCGATTCCGTCACTCACCTACGGTGCGCTGCTCGGAACGTTTCTGCTGGGATTTCTGACCAAGCAGACTGACCAGCGAGGCGTGATTACCGGTGCAATCACAGGGGGCGTGGTAGTTGTGGTGGTCAGCTTCTTCCCGTTACTATACGGGCTCTTCCCTGACAGTATGCCTGCTTTCTTCGGCCTATTTCCTAAGATTGCATGGCCCTGGTTCTGCCCTATTGGATGCCTGACGACCATGGGAATGGGCTACGGGATCAGCGTGTTTTTCCCCAAAAAACAGAAGGCTGCAGTTACCCCGGCAGAGCTTTGATCCAGCAGTTTGCCTTGCCGCTCGTCTCCGCGAATCTGCTATGCGCATTAGCGCAAATAACTTGTAGGGGCTTATCCGCCGCGGCGGATAAGCCCCTACATTTTTACGCAAAAAACCCCGGCTGAGCCTTCGTAAAAAGTAGGCTGCGGGGTTTTTCTCACAACGCACCAATATCTACGGAAACCAATCTACCTAATCTGCGGAAGGCAATCTACCGCATTTTACCAGCGAATTAACGAGAGATCCTCAACAAGCGGTACGGTTAAGTCAACATTGCCACCCAACGTATCAACCACCTGTCCTTCGATCAAAAACCGCACGCGTTCATACTCTTTACAGTTCAGAATAAGGCTGTTCACAATCGAATAAACACAGAGCAACTCGGGAACCAGTCCGCCATGGAAATTCTCGCGAAATTCTTTCGACAAATTCACCACTATCTCGTTCTTCTGCACGTACATCGCCAGTAATGTTGTATCAGAGGGGATCGGCGACTCAAAAATTCGCACGCGCGGCCCTTTTAGCAGCTCCTCAAGGACAAATCGTGCTGTTTCGTACGAGTTCATCTCCCGCGGCAGATCAACTACTTCAGGTGTGAGATATCGGCCGTTCGTGGTATAAAAGATTCTAACCTGATTTGGGGCGGCGATGGACCTTGCAGCTGGGAAAGCTCCCGGCACTACATCGGCCGTCCTGAGCGGTTCCGGAGACAATCCATGTTTAAACAGAACGTTGATAAAGTAGAGCCCTAACACGATGGCGATACATGAGACCGCGATCACGACAGTCATAAACCGAGCAGTCGGGACCTCGTCTTTTGTCCGTTCACGCCGTGTGCGGGAACCCGTCTGCCGAGTATGTTGAGTTTTCATGGTGTGAGCTTCTCCGCTGTTTCCAGGTAGCGGCGGTAGTTTAGCACGGAGGCGGCGATTGCTCGTGCAATCAGTTCGCGCTGGCCGAGCTCAGACAGGCGTTTCGCATCTTTCGGATTCGTGAGGAGTCCCACTTCCACCATTACCGAGCACATAGCTGCACGCTTTAGCACAAACAGGGGTGCTACCTTTATCTCCCACACACTACTCGCCACCGACTTGGCCAGCTCTCGCTTGACATAATTTGCAAGCATCAAACTCTGGTATTGATACGGTAGGTACTGCAGTCCCAGAGGAAGAAGTGCAGGCTCGCCGAATTCCTCGCTGTACTGGCGTCCCTGCCAATCTACCGCTTCATTCGTACAATAAACTTGCAACCCTGCAACATCGCGAAACTCCGACGCGCCTACTCGCAGGCAGAGCAAGACGTCTGCGCCGGATGTATTGATCCGGTTCATTCGATCCTCCAGCGAGGCTTTTCTGTCCGGGCGAATAATGGTTGTCTGAATTGATCCCTCACGCGCCAAAATCGCCTGACACTTCGTGGCAATATCCAGGGTGATCTGGTTTGGATGGTTCGGGTCCTTCAGTTCCGGGAACCGAAGCGAGCCGTTGTCCGGATCAATTGCCAAATGACGCAATGGGATAACATTTTCAGTGCTGGTAATAGCCTGCAAGGCCTCGCCTGACTTCACGGAAAGGTACGGTGGAAGCTCAACATGCGCCAGGCGCGAAATGAGAGCATCCTCCGGTGGCTCTTCTGGTCGCAGCGTGGAGTCAGGATATGGGCCTTCAGGAAGAACCGGACTGGGCATTGCTTCCGGCGGCCCAGAGGGCAGCTCAACATGAAATTCACCAAGGTACTTGTTGAGTATTACAAAAGAGTCAACGGGGATCAACACCTGCCCTTGCAGAATGCGCAGCGGATGCTTACATTCGACAATAGAGCTCCCCGCCAGAAGAGCGCTCTTATCGAGAAACAGGCTATAGTTGGTCTCGTCGGTCAATACCCGGAGCGTTCCCAGGCTACTATCCCATTCGAGCCGGTATTCGTGCCGCGCACTGCGCAAGAGCTCGACGATAGCGCTCATCGCCAGATACGGAATATCATCAACCACGACAATCGGAATGTCGGTGGCTTCTCCCGATGGAAGCTCAATACGCAGCAGCTCCTGCGCGCCGACGTCTCGCGGCAAATGCACCCCAACAGTACCAACAGCCAGAACGCACAGTAGCAGAATTATCGCAGACCGCCTATGCATTTCGTCCCCGTATTATTTCGATTTACTCTTTGCACATCCAGAACACACGTACTTTTATACGGCTGGGTTGAATCTGTGTCAACAGGATTCCAGAACCGCGCGGTTACTGG
>CAZVVA010000026.1:0-24785 GCA_964630455.1 uncultured Candidatus Sumerlaeota bacterium | reverse complement strand
GAGGGGAACCCTTTGGAAAAAGGGTTACCCCTCGCGCTCCCCTCCTAAACCTTTCCCTGCGGGCGATTTCATCCGCTCAAGGCGTATGAAATCGCCACTGGCTCCTGGCTCACCTTTTGGTGAGCCAGGCACCAGTGCCGTCAGTAGCCCTGAGCAACAGGTCTTGCTTTCGTTACCGCGATTTACCTGGGTTTTTCTTGAGGGCAACTGCAAAATTTGGATTCATAATCTCTGCCTGCTGGGGAGGTTTTGACTACCTGGACTCCGAGTTTTCGGGTCCAGCGCCAAGCCGATAGAGTGCAGGTTGAGTGGGGAAACTTTCGCGCGTCTCACGGTAGTCTGCCGGAGAGAGATAGACCCCGACCAGTTTCGGACTGTAGCGTTCCAAATAGGGATGCATGAAAAGGCTATATACCGGCACATCGGGTAGGTTGGGATCAATGATCCATTCCGAGAGCCTGGAGAAAAACGCCAGGTCGGTCGTAGGCTGTTGCTGTCGAATGGTCAGGGAGATGCCATGGAGATCAGCGTCGCGAAAATATTCACGGTACCATTCCGAGAAAATAAAATTGCTTCCCACGACGACAACGTCTTCGCGCTCGTGCTCGACCTGCTGCAAATACCAGAGAGGGTAGATGTCGTTGTCGCCCGCGGTGAGGATCAGTGCACCCGGGGCCAGCGCACTCAAAACAGAGCGTGCATAGTCTTCGGGCAGCGTATACTGTGACTTGTCGGCTGACTGAAAATTGGAATAGATTGCAAGGATAGGTAGCAGAAAGTAGCAGAGATGGAGATAATTAATCTTGCGGTTCCAGATCTTTTTTTCCGCCAGGGATTGTAGAAATACAATACCCGATAGCCCAAAAAGCATAAGGAGGGGAGCGGTTGCGGGAAAATAAGTTGAAATGTCGGGAATATTGTATGTAAAAATGATCAAAAAGTTCGCCCCGATAACTAACACAAACACGAGATAAAGCAGAAGATGGACACACAGCCCGCACAGGAATCCCACGCCAACGAGCGCGCTCATGATAATAAGCAGCCCGTATCTCAGCTTCCGCATATAGGCCTGTACGGTTATCCATTGGTCAATCATCCACTTTGCGTAACGAATTGTCTGGTCCTCTACAAATTCCCGGTATGTTGACAGGGTGAATGGTGTGCCTGGCTTTTCCTGGAGCAGGCGAAATTTCTTAAATTCACCTCCATTGATGACCCATAGGAAGTTCTTCAGATTTTCCGGATTTCCCCAGTTTAGCGGCGGCTTGGCTTTTGCACGGATAGGCAGATAGATATAGGCACTGGCGCCAAGAAGAAGCAGCATTAGGGCGATTGACATCATGCCAAGTGCCTGGGGAAGTCTTCTGTGCCGCTGCGCGGGAGTTGTTGTGCTTGATGCCGCTTGCGCCATTGGCGACCGCATGGCAATAATGAGTGCAACTATTAACGCGGGAAATGTTGTTAAGATCAGGAGATGATTCGCGATGCCAAGGCCGAAGAGAAAGAAGAGCAGGTAGAGCAGCGAGGGTTTGCGCTCCAGCACGTAGCAGGTAAACACGAAAAGCAGGCTGATGAGAAACACAAAATTCAGCGCATAAGCCTCCATAGTGGTTGCTTGAAACCAGATGCCTTTTGTGAATGCCAATCCAAGGGCTCCAGCGCTCGCAATGGTTGCCCGGTAGGTGGATGAAGAAAAGCAAAACGTCGGAAAGATGCTAAATACCCTGATCAGGAGAAAATAAAATAGCATAACTCCCAGGGCACACAGCGTTGCGCACATGAGGTTCAGGCGATATGCAAATGTTCCGAGGGGAATGAGCGAGAATACCTTGCCGAGCAGAACGAGCAAAGGATACCCGGTTGGGTGGGCAACGCCGAGGACTTTTGTTGTGGCGCAAAATTCGATTCCGTCGCCCCAGTATATTGTAGGAGCTAGAGTACGCCAGTACAGGAAAAATGCAATCAGGAAGACGCCTAAAGGCAGGTATATATTCTGAATGAGGTGTTCGGACCGCAATTCTGTATTTGCGTTCAACGTGTGCATGTCTGCTGCGATGAGCCCACCTCCTCTATTACAATACTTTTGTAGGGGCTTTAAATTTAACGCCCCTACTTCTCTTGCGGTGAGCCCTCTCCAATCTGGTAAATCACTGTATAGAATCGTTGTTTCTGGTAGCGCAGGAACCATGCCAGGGGATTCTGATGAGAGACCGGTTCTTGCATGACATCCGGCAACAGAGGGACAATGGAGGCGTAGCAGCGCTTTAGCTCGGTAAGGTGATAATGTTCATGCAAATACCGCAGGACGTGCTGAAAAACCTCCATGCCGCCATATGCGCTATGCAAACAGAGGATCGAGCCTGACGGAAGTTCTCGATCCAGCACAAGTTGTCTGGTGATGCCCACATAGCGGATTGGTTTGCCTGAGTAGAAGGCCAGTTTGTTTCCGGTAATATTGGTTTTATACATTTCGTTTGAATAAATTGGCGCAGACCCATGAGCTGTTTGGAGGAATTCTCCCGCCACTTTAATATCACCGAATACCCCGTGCTGTAAGACCATCACGCCAAGTGCAAACACGAAGCTGTAAGCCAGGATCACGAGAAGGATTGCAGCGAAAGCCTTCGGTGCATGCTCTAATTTTTCATGCATCGCAGCCAGCCCGCCACCAGCAAAGATCAGCAATAACGGCAAGAGGGGCAAGAGATAGCGCGACTGAAAAGAGGAGAAGACTGTCTGGATTACGAGTATCGCGAGGCCGACATATACGAGCAGACAAAGAACCAGCTTGGTCTCGACTTTCTTGTAATCGGAGCAGAGCAGCCCGACCACAACGCATACAAACACGGGGTAGGTTATGAAGTAGGGAAGCATGATGAGAAAGCTCTCGAACGTATTCCAGTAGTTCAGCAGCGTCACCGAGACGCTCATTCCCATACGTTCCTCAACTTGACCAATGTGTCCGAAGCCACGCAGAGCAATCCAAACGATTACAAGTGCCCAGAGGCCGTAGGTGATCGAGGAAAACAGGGGAAAACGCCGATAGCGCCTGATGGCCAGGATGGTGCACGCCAGATTTAAGGGAAGCAGAATGACACCCTGGTATCGAGTGAGCGTTGCCAGTACCGTGAATACGCAAGAGAGCCCCATAAAGATGTCAATGTCTCGAAATTTCCGCTGCTCAGCAAATAACGACATATTAACGTGCACAAGCCGCACAGCAGCAAGGAAAAGAAAATAGAGGCTGCAAATGAAGAGCAGGGTGAACAGGGGATCGGTCATTACCCGCACACTCCACCGCAAGGCAATGGGCGCTACTGAGTAAAGCAGACAGCTGTAGAATGCCCAGCGTCTTCCGCCAACGCGATTGCTGAAGAAAAAAAGTGGTATGATCAAAACCGTGCTCGCCAGGCAGGAGACTACTTTTCCACTAATAAGGAGCGAGCCTAGAAGTTTGCTCAAGAGCAGTGCGCAGAGAGTGTAGAGCGGTGGCCAGAGTGTATTTGCGGTCTCAAACATCGTCAGCTGCAGAATGCCATCGGTATATTCCGCAGCATTGATGTTTAGAAATACGAGGCGCAGGAGAAAATTAAAGATCAGAAAGCCGAGGAGGAGTCTTCTCGTTGAAATGGTTTCAATAGCCACGATTACCAAAGCAGATTCCTCAACGAATCATGAACGGATGACTTATCTGCCATGCAACAGGCAGGGATGTAGCGGAACGGAATGCCGGTGCGCCCGGGCTATGGATTGAATTCCTGGCGGAACTGACGTACACTGTTCAGGAACCGAGTGAGAGATTCGACATCGTTGTTTGCGATCAGCTGCTTAATCTCTTCAAGATTGTCAATAATCTTGTCCAGGTATATACAGAGGTTCTTTTGATTATCAAATGCAATATCGCTCCACATGTGAGGATGGCCTTCAGCGATCCGGGTGGTCCCGAGAAAACCACTTCCGACAAGTGATTTAAGCAGATTCGCATCGTCGGCCGTTTCCTGGACGGTTTTCGTGAGAGCAACAGCAGTGAAGTGCGGGAGATGACTCAAGGCAGCCACCAGTTGATCGTGACGCTCCGGGCGAACAATCACAGTCCGCGATCCAAGAGCCTGCCAGAATTCAGTGAGGCGACACACTGCCTCAACCGGTGTCGAAGGGATAACGGTAATGTAGCAGACCGCATCGCAATAGAGGTCGGCATTCGAGTGTTCGACCCCACTTTTTTCTGAACCGGCCATGGGATGTGAACCAATAAACACAGTTTGCTTGCTGAAGCAGCGCTGCATATGGTCCATGATTGATGTCTTTGTGCTGCCCATGTCTGTCACCAGTGCACCTGGCTTTGCAGCTCTTGCTACTGGTTCAAGAAAATCAATGATGCTCTTAACCGGAAGTGCCAGGATGATCAGATCTGCATCGCGGCAGCCCTCCTCAAGGTTCGTGGTGACAGCGTCCACGGCATCCATGCGCATGGCTAACTCCAGCCGCTCGGAATTGCGACCGATGCCGATCACTTTCGAGGCGATCCCGCGACTTTTCGCTGCGAGGCCGATTGAGCCTCCAAGCAGTCCCACACCGATGATGGCAATTCGTTGAAACAGCGTGTCGCTCATGATCTCTTAAAGCTCCCTGTTAATCGCCTGAGCAATAGGCCGCAAATTGTTCATGAATGCTTCGAACTTTTCAAGACGAAGCGACTGTACGCCGTCTGACAGTGCTTTTTCCGGTTCATTGTGAACTTCGACTAACAACCCATCTGCACCGATGGCCACTGCCGCACGCGATAGCGGTTCGACCCATTTCCAGCTTCCAGCGGCATGGCTGGGATCCACGAATACCGGCAGATGTGATTCTGCTTTCAATACTGCCACAGCCGAGATATCCAGAGTACTGCGAGTTGCGGTCTCAAAAGTGCGAATGCCGCGCTCGCAGAGAATGACCTGGCTATTGCCTTGTGCCATAATGTATTCCGCCGACATCAGGAATTCTTTGATTGTGGTTGACAAGCCACGCTTGAGCATCACCGGCTTGTCAGTTTTCCCAACCTCTTTTAGTAGAGTAAAGTTCTGGACGTTCCGTGCGCCAATCTGAAGGATATCGGCGTATTGCGACACGAGTTCCACCTGACGCGGATCCATAACTTCTGTCACCACGGGCAGCCCGGTTTCATCACGCGCCTGTGCCAGCATCTTGAGCCCTTCCTCTCCGAGCCCCTGGAAGTCGTAGGGAGAAGTACGCGGTTTAAACGCGCCACCACGGAGCAAAGCTGCCCCGGCATTTTTTACAGCGCGTGCAATTGTGAAAAGTGATTGTCCTGGCTCAACTGAGCATGGCCCCGCAGTGATCACTATCTTTCTGGCACCAATTGTCACGTTCCTGACGGTAATGAGGGTATCCTCACGCTTCAACTCTCGGCTTGCCAATTTATACGGCTTGAGGATCGGCATGACCGACTCGACACCCGGAAACGCCTCCAACGGAAGGCTTCGCAGCACCGTCTCGTCTCCAATTGCGCCGACAATCGTTCGTTCCACGCCTCTGGAGACGTGAGCCCGCAGGCCGACCTCTTCAATTTTATCGATGATGTGCTGAAGTTCCTTATCAGTTGCCTCTCGCCGTAAGACAATAATCATAGTGAACAACCTCCCTTAAACGAGCAACTCCTCGTACTCGAAAAAATTAGCATCCACTGCGCGGTTTCAGCGCTGGATATTCTTTGCTGCCGTCCCGCGCAGCTTTACCAGTGTTCTCTCGAATGCTTGCACGAACGCCCGGTTCTCTTCGGGCGTGCCAATCGTGACCCGGAGGTGGGTTGGCATTCCAAAACCCGCCATGGGGCGAACAATAATTCCCTGCCTGAGCAGATGCTGAGATATCTGCAGGGAGTCGAGTCTGGCGTCAATCAGAAGAAAGTTGGTCGAGGAAGGAACGAAGCTAATGTTCAGACGCGTGAGCTCCTGCTGCAGGTATGCCTTTTGCTCGGCATTCATGCGGACGGTGCGCTGCACGTGTTCCTCATCTTCCAGCGCTGCAAGTGCGGCGATCTGTGCCAGCCGATTTACGTTAAAAGGTGGCCTTACGCGATTAATGTCATGAATGATCTGCGGATGAGCAATGCCATAGCCGATGCGCAGCCCTGCCAATCCGTGAACTTTTGAGAACGTGCGCAGAACAAGTATGTTTGGGTGCGTTCTGAGATACGTGAGAGCATCTGGGTAGTCCGGATGGTCAACATATTCGCGATAGGCTTCATCAATGATAATGAGAACGCGCGGCGGAACGGCATCGAGCAGTCTCTCCACAGCCTTGCGGCCGACCATGGTTCCGACCGGATTGTTCGGATTGGAAAAGAATATTGCTCTGGTCTCTGGACGCACAGCCTGCGCCATGCCATCAAGGTCGTGACGAAAGTCCTTCATTGGAACGTGGATACATTGCGCCGCCATCACCTGTGCTGCCATCTCATAGCGAATAAATGCTTTGTCGGAGACTATGATTTGATCCTGCGGGCCAAGATATGTGAGGGCAATGAAGAGCACCAGTTCGTCAGAGCCATTTCCGATAATCAGATGCTCCAGCGGGATATTGAATTTCTTGCTCAGGGCAGTGCGCAGTAAGTATCCATTCGCATCAGGATAGCGGTTGCTCTCTGTTAGAGCCTGACGCACAGCATTTATGGCTTTAGGAGATGGTCCAAGGGGATTCTCGTTTGACGCCATCTTGATGACCGTTTCCAGGCTATACTCGCGTTGAACCTCTTCGATGGGTTTTCCCGCAGGGTAGGGTTGCAGGGTTTGAAGCGCTTGTCTGCACGGTATTGGAGCATCGTGATGCTGGGTTGCCATTTTTGCCTTGCACCTTTGCTGTCTAAGGGCTGCTTTTGAACGTACCATTTGGCACGCAGCACGCTTCCGGTGGACCGGGTAATTTCTAGCCGCGTATCTTCACATCGCACGGATAGGAACCGAGAATTTTGATAAAGAGACAGTGGTTTTCAAGCTCCCCAACTGCGTCGCTGACCGGCGCATCTTGGATGTGGCCCTCGAGATCAACGAAGAAGACATACTCCCACGCCTTACGCCTTGTTGGTCGCGATTCGATTTTCGTCAGATTGATCTTGCGTTTGGCAAATGGCTTGAGCAGGGAGAATAGCGCTCCGGGGCGATCTTTGATAGAGAACATGAGCGACGTCTTGTCGTTGCCAGTTGGCTGAGACGACTGCTTTCCGATCACGAGAAATCGCGTGCGGTTATCTTTGACATCCTCAATTGCGCGAGCCACAATTTTTAACTTGTAAACTTTAGCAGCCAATTCACTGGCAATTGCTGCTGCACCTTTGGCTTTTAATGCCAGTTCAACACCCTCAACTGTGGTTCCCACTTCTTTCAACGTCGCATTGGGAAGGTTTTCCTTCAGCCAGATTTGACACTGCGCAAACGGCTGGGGACTGGAGAAGACCTTGCTGATCTGCTCCAGCCGATGTCGGGAGAGCAAATTCTGGTGGATCGCCATTACCACCTCGGACGTAATGCGCAGATCGTATTCCAGGAACATATCGAGCGTATGGTGGACAATGCCCCCAGTGGAGTTTTCAATCGGGACCACGCCGTAGTTAATCCAGTCTCTGTCAACCGCCAGAAAGATGTCGCGGATTGTCTTGTAGGATACAAAGTTGACTGAGGATCCGAATTCCGAAATGGCTGCCAGCTGCGTGAACGTTGCCCGCGCCCCAAAATAGCCCACGCGCAGCGGCTGCTCCATAGTCAGGCATGCGGACATAATTTCTGTAAAAACGTTAGCGAGGCCGGCTTTTGGGAAATGGCCCTGGCTCATTTTGAGTACCTTGTTGACAATCATTTTCTGGCGCGCGGCATCGAAGAACTCGAGCTGGCGTTTGGATTTCTTTTCGCCGATCTGGCGAGCCAGCTGTGCCCTGCGGTCCAGGAGACCAACGATTTGCCGGTCAATTTGATCAATTCTGCGTCGCAAATCTTGCAGTGTTGCCATAAACATGCTCCAGGATAATATTGGCAGCGTGGCTCAGAGATTCCCTGATCTTAGCCACCCTTACGTCTCTTTTACTCTGTGAGCCCCAGTTGTAAAGGCTCTCAGCGCAACTGGACCAGACGTCGCAATGATTCGACTTCTTGTGGCCTGAGCTCGCGGTGCTGGCCCGCAGGCAAGCGGCCAAGCCGAACCGACCCGATGCGGATTCGTTTCAGCTTACACACCGGCAAACCTACAGCGGCAAACATACGCCGAATCTGCCTCTTTCTTCCTTCACGGATGATAACTGCCAGCATCGTGGTTTGGCGCTGACTTCTCAAGATTCGAACGACTGCTGGTGCGGCTGGTCCGTCTTCCAGCTGCACTCCACGGCGCAGCCGCTGGAGCGCCTTGGTGTCTGGCGTGCCCTTTACCGTCACGTGATACTCTTTTTCGATTGCAAACCTGGGATGCATCAGGCGATACGCCAGTTCACCATCGTTTGTCAGAAAGAGCAGGCCTTCGCTGTTCATATCCAGTCGGCCAACTGGAAAGAGGCGTTCTGAAAATCCACAGATCAGATGTTTAACTGTTGGCCGCCCGTGTGTATCACGCAGGCTAACAATGTAGCCTTTCGGTTTGTTAAGGGCAAGATACAGAAGCCGCGGTTGAGGAGCGATCACTCGTTTGCGCACTGCAACTGTGTCACTATCTGGCTCGATGAGTGTGCCAACCGCTGTGACAATTTGGCCGTTGACTGTGACCTCTCCCTTGCGAATCAGTATTTCACTCGCGCGACGTGATGCAATTCCACAGGCCGCCATAAACTTATGCAGCCGTTGCCTCACTTTATCTTAAACATCTCCTTGAGTTCTTGGATGGACGGCAGGTCAGACAGGCACTTCAGCCCGAAGGTCTTCAGGAAGAGATTTGTGGTGCCATAGAGCATGGGGTAGCCCACTACGTCTTTCTTGCCCACCACTTCAACCAGGCCAAGTTCGACCAGATTGCGGATGATGCCGCTCGAGTCAACGCCGCGGATCGCTTCGGTCTCCGCACGGGTGATCGGCTGCTTGTATGCGATGATGGCAAGCGTTTCCAGTGCTGCTGGCGTCAGAGGGTTTCGCGTACGGTGATGATGAAGCCGCAAGATCCATGGCGCGAACACGGGTCGCGTGGCTAACTGGTAGCCTCCCGCTACTTCGACAATCTTCAGGCCGCTCTGTCGCGCCTCGTATTCGTGCTGGAGTTCCTGTATCAGTGCGCGTAACGTCTTACTGTCCATGTTGTTCAACAGCTTGCTCAACCTGGGGAGAGGCAGGGCGTCGTTTGTGGTGAAAAGGGCGCATTCCAGAATCGCCTTGGCCTCTGCCGGCGTGCGTACAATTAGCTCCTCCTCGGTCTCCTTAGCCTCACTGGAGATATTGGCTTCATCCGCGATTTGCTCCTCGGGCTGTTCGCAAGCGGCCTCGCTTCCTTCTACTTTAAGATCAGCCTCTGCCTGGAGCTGTTTCTCCGCTGGATCTCCGTCGCGCTTCTGTTCATCGGACATAGTCGAGTTGTTTCTCCCACGGATAGATCAGGATGTCCTTGAATGGTCCGGATTGTTTCACTCGGACCTGTCTGCGCTTACACAATTCCAGCACAGCCAGGAACGTCACGATAGTTTCGTTACGCGTGAGGCATTTCTTGAAAACGTCCAGCAAATTCAACATGTCGGCCTTTTCCACCATGGATGAGAGATACTGCATCTTGTTCTCGACGGTGAAGTGTTCTTCGAGCACCTGATGATAGTCGTTCGCTTCAGTATAGCGTAGCACGCGCGAGAATGCATCAAAGAGCAGATGAAGGTCTTCACGCAGCGGCTCTTCGCGTTCGGGCTCAGGTAGAATCGGCTCGATATTGTGGCGATAGAAAATCTGCGCCTGGTTTTCCTCAC
The DNA here is from genome assembly GCA_964630455.1 of uncultured Candidatus Sumerlaeota bacterium. GTDB lineage: Bacteria > Sumerlaeota > Sumerlaeia > MWCT01 > JAUWMI01 > JAUWMI01. The sequence continues at coordinate 14,860 of CAZVVA010000026.1, read as the reverse complement.
GCTGGCGCAGCGAGCGGGCCATCTCTTTGAATTTACGATATTCTATGAGCTGGCGGATTAGCTCCTTGGCACTGAGAATTTCGTTGATCTCTTCTTCGTCCTCCGCGAACTCGCCTGAGGGAAGCAGATGGCGCGACTTAATGTTTATCAGGGTGGCGGCCATGACCAGGAATTCGCCAGCCACCTCGAGATCGAGTGCCTGCATGATGTGGATGTATTCCATGTACTGGTGCGTAATCTTGGCAATCGGGATATCATAGATGTCCATTTCATTCACTTTAATCAGGTGGAGCAGCAGGTCGAACGGACCTTCAAAGACCTTCAGCTTGATGCGGAAGCTCATCAGCGGTTCCTTTGTTTCGGATTCACGCCAGCCGACTTCTTTGCTGCTGGTCCCAGAGATTCAATCAGAGTATCAATATTGTTGAGCAAGTGCAGTGCAGTCCGCACGTCGCACATTGTCTCCTCTGCGACTTCCCGTGCGTGCGCATTCCCCTTCTCAACCACTTCTCTGACATATTCAGGATTGGCTTGCAGCTCTTGGCGCTTGCGCCGGAAGGGATCAAGCAGGTGATTGATGGCACGCGCCAGATTCTGTTTGCAATCCGTGCAGCCGATTTCGGCATTGCGACATTGATGCTCGATTGTTGACACCTGGTCGGCATTAAACACCCGGTGGTATGAGAAGACGCTGCATACCTCGGGATGGCCTTTGTCAGTGCGCCGGACACGTGCGGGATCTGTCACCATCTTGCTGACCTTTTTCCGCACTGTCTCGGCATCGTCGCTCAGGTAGATGCAGTTGTTATAGCTTTTGCTCATTTTGCGGCCATCGGTGCCCAGGAGCTTTGGAACGCGGCTGAGCAGGGTCTGAGGTTCAGGGAAAAGATTGCCATAGATGTGATTGATTCGCCTGACGACCTCACGTGTGAATTCCAGATGCGGCACCTGGTCTTCGCCAACCGGCACGGCGTCCGCCCGATAGATCACAATGTCCGCTGCTTGCAGCACAGGATAGCCGAGAAAACCGTAGGTCGAAAGATCTCGGTTTGCCATCTCCATAATCTGCGCTTTGTAGGGCGGGCAGCGCTCGAGCCAGGGCAGGGGAGTGAACATGCCCAGCATCAGTGAAAGCTCGGCGTGCTGTTTGATCTGCGACTGGATGAAGATGGTGCTCCGCTCTGGATCGAGACCCACGGAGAGCCAGTCGAGGAGCATTTCGCGAATGTTTCCCTCGATTTCACTGGTATCCGTGTATTCTGAGGTCAGGGCGTGCCAATCGGCGATCATGAAGAAACACTCGTACTCGTCCTGCAAATTTACCCAGTTCTGCAAGGCCCCGACATAGTTGCCTAGATGCAGCAATCCGCTGGGGCGATTCCCACTCAAAATGCGCTTTCTTGCCATTCCAGCACTCCTACCCGAGTACGATGAGCCTTATTATGAACAGGTAGATGTTCCCAACAATGCCGCCAAAGAAGAGATCTCCAAATGGTGTCATAAAAAGCAATACTATCAGAATAAGAAATCCATACTGTTCTAAAAAAGCAAAGGATTGCATGGCACTCGAACTGCCTTTTGCCACATAATGAAATAGAACGTGCGAACCATCGAGCGGAGGAATGGGAATCAAATTAAAACAACCGAGCAAAACGTTTATAAAGATAAAGTTCACCAGAATTTGCAGGATCACAGTTGGCGCTGCGATATTTACAAGCAGCAGGAATTTCAACACAATACCTGCGGCTATGACCAAGGCAAAATTGGCTCCGGGCCCGGCCAGACTCACTACAACATCCCATCCAGGCTTGCGATATTTCAGTGGGTTTACGGGCACTGGCTTTGCCATTCCAATGAGAACCGGAGACCTCATTATAAGCAACACTAAAGGTACAATCACCGTACCGACTGGATCAATATGAACCAGGGGATTAAGGCTGAGGCGACCCTGATACGTAGCGGTCATATCACCCCCTATTTTCGCAGAAAGGGCGTGTGCATATTCGTGGAAAACAATTCCAAATAGTAATCCCGGAAGCATCAGCAGTGGATCGATCTGAAGAAAATCCACGGTCTCCTCACACTCGACTTAGTTTAGAGAATTCCTACTCACTCCGTGTCGGTCGAAATTAGAGTTCTTCTAACAACCGCCCTATGGTATGTCAATGGTTTTCAATGATTCTGCCCCTGCGCGGGAAGGCTTTCTCAAGCCACTCTGACCTCCTTATTTCTTAAGAAGAGTCGTGTATTCCCTAGTGAAATTTCATTTGACGAAGATTGTGATTTGTGTCCGTTTGCTGTGATCGAGGAGAATTTCCTTCGCACACAGAACGCCTACGAACTCGGCTCAATCATCAGAAGGGTTAGGAACCGCCGGTCAAAAAGGCTATTCATCAGACTTCTGAATGGGTGAGAGCGTAGAAAAAATCGTCCGTATTCAAGTGTTCGAACCTTCAGGCTGTTACCTCTGAGCCCCCTTTTGATCAGTTCACTCCACTGTCCAGTGGGCAAGAGGCGCTCATCTCCAAAATCCCGTACAGGGTAGTAGTGGTTTGGGATACTGATAAACACGCGTCGAGCGATCCGAACTTGTTCCTTAACCAACGCCAGGATCTCCTCGTCAGAAAAATGCTCGAAGAGTCCCTGCGACATGGAGAGATCAAAAGTCCTATCCTGGAAAGGCGTGTGAAACGCATCTGCACAGAGAAACTTCACTCTTCCCCCGAATCGCTCGCAATTTTGTTGCGCTACCTCTAGTACCTTCTCATTCTTATCCATAGCTGTTACTTGCTTCCCAAGAGTAGAGAGAAAAATGGCTAGGTTGGCCCCTCCTGCCCCGATCTCCAGAATTGTTCTGGCACCGGAGTTCTTGATCTCCTCCACCATTACAGAATGAAGATTCAGAAAGGCCAGATATTCTTGGCAACTCTGAGGATGAAGGAATTCTTCCCAGCGCATCTGTAACTCCTTTTTTCCTCTTGTCCGCTCTCCACCGGGTATTTGCTTAGAGCGAGAAACCGCACAGGCGATGATCTCAGTCTGCTTTTGTTAAGAACCCCAGCCGGCCTTCCAACGGGCGAAAGCCACATAGAAGTATTCTTCAAAACCTTGCCCCTCCTCTGTCTGCACGGGCAGCGGTGAGGCGGTCCACATCATAAGATTGTGCGCGAATTGAAACCGTGTCTTCATGCTTTTTCTGATTACCAAACTGACCGAACAATCCACAAGAAGAAAAAGGAAAGGATTCATTTTCCCCTTGCAGAGGGTGTACTCGCCTGCCATTACTTTACTATATTCTGAATTCGCAGCGAAAGATTCTTTCCGCCGCATACAGGCCAATCACCTCAGGGCTTTTGTGGCTGACAATAGCACGACTGGATAATCTGTGGTAAAAAATTTGCAATGCGTCTCGTTGCGTTAGCAGAACATTTCCCTCCCGAAATTGGTGGGGCCGGAGTGTACCTCCACGCCCTCCTGTCCAAAGTCCCTGCGCATCGAATCGTTGTCTTTGCCCCTAAAGACCCTGGAGCAGCAATCTTTGATTCGCAGGTCTCCTATCGTATTACCCGCAGTCGTCTTTGGGGCTTTCTCCGCCACAGCCCTCTCTGGCGCCGTCCCTTTTTCAACCGTCTCTTCAAATTGATTATTGTGGGGTCCATTCTGATCCGGGGATTCTTTTACCGCAAAGATCTCTGGATAGTTGGCTGCCTCACCCATCTCGGTGTTGCAGTGCCGATTCTACACCGGCTTTTTCGTACTCCCTTTATCGTGGTCAGTATGGGTGAAGACTTGCGTATGTACCAACGCACAGGCCGTTCTATGGCTATTCTGAGGGCTCTTCTTCGCAATGCCGCACAAGTGATAACCATCAGTCAGTGCTGGATTCCTGAACTGAGTACCCTGAGGGGACGCCAAGAAGGAATAGTATGGATTCCTCCCACAGTTGATCTGAAACGTTTTCATCCGGGCCCTGATCCTGACGAGGGATCCCTCAAATCCCGTTACGGACTTCATAGGAAGAAGATCCTTCTCACCATGGGCCGGCTTGCTGTGCGCAAGGGCATTGACTCTGTCCTTTCGTGCCTGCGGGAAATCGTTACTGATTATCCTGAGCTCCGCTATCTGATCGTGGGTCAAGGAGAAGACGAGAGCCGCCTCCGTAGTCTAGTGGCCGATCTTCAACTCCAGCAATATGTTCTATTCCTGGGCGCGGTTTCGGATGACCTCCTTCCTTCTCTGTACAGGATAGCCGATGTTTTCGTGATGCCCAATCGGGAATTGGCGAGCACAGGAGAAATCGAAGGCTTTGGGATCGTTTTTCTGGAAGCCTCTGCCAGCGCTATCCCGGTCATTGGAGGCAATTCCGGCGGTGCGGCGGAAGCAATCCAGGAAGGAAGGAGCGGTTTTCTGATCCCTCCAGGCAATATGGCCCTACTAAAGGAGAAGATTTCGCAACTTCTTTCCGATTCCGAAAAGGCGCATCATATGGGTCTCGAGGGTCGTCGGTGGGTGGAAGAAAATTTCAGCCCCTCTGCGATGGGCCTTCGTTTCCTTTCGCTCCTGAAGGAACTCGGATTTTCCACTGATCAGGAATAATATTTCTTTTCTCAGGCGACTTGCTCGCGAAAGTTTGTGGAGATTTCCGTCATTTGGCCACAGTGTTACGCAATTGAAATCGTTGCAGCAGTTTCTTCCAGTCCTCTCGAATCCCTCCGGTGAGATAAATAAGGGTCACATACACGCTGGCGGATATGAGCACCTGGACAAGAAAAGGTGCGCCTCTTAATCCGTAAGCCACAACACCCATGAGTGCAACAATGAGTGTTGGTTTGAGACATATTTTCAGCAGGGGTAGTCCGGTGAAATGCCGTGAGATATAGATGTAAAGCGCTACCAGGAGCAGAAACTCTATGCTAACGGTGGCAATGCAGGCGCCCACAAAGCTAAAGCGTTTGATCAAGATCGTACTTACCACAATAAACACCAGGCATGCAGCCAGCTCAATCATGACACGTTGCCGCTGCCGATTGATTGAGGTGAGAACGATGCTGACCCCGTAGTAGAGGAGCTTGATGCTCACGTAAGGCGCAAGCAGGCAGAGGGCCAGAATCGAGGGCTCATACTCGGGTGTGTGTAAGATGTGGATGATTTTGTCTGCAGTAATGATGATGCCTACAACCACGGGTATGCTGACGATATAGATGTACTGAAAAATTTTCCGGTAGATATTTTTTGCTTCGTCAATCGCATCAATATAGACCCGCGACAACGTGGGAAATACCGCCTGCGAGATCATTACGCCAAAGGTGGCAAAGCCGAGAATCTTGTCGTATGCCGCGCCAAAGAGACCGACTGCCTTGTCGTCCTGGATCATGGAAAGCAGCACGATATTGATGCGGCTATAGATTGTGCCCACAAAGATCCCTAGCGCAAAAGGAAGCGCGTGTCGAAGAGTCTGAAATGCAAATGCTCTGTCGAAATGAAGCGACAACTTGACTATGGACCTGTTGATCATCCACGTATAGTAGATTAGCTTAAGCATAACGCCTGCGAGAAGCACGAGCAATAGCGGTATGATGGAGAATCCCCGAAGCAAAACCATGGTGCCGAACACAAAGGTCACGATGCGCTCCATTATGTCGCCAATCGCCGGGTGATTCATATCTTCCCATGCAAAAAAGATGGAGCGCATAATGAGGGCAACTGACATGACGATTAGAATGCACAGCGTTATGGCGAGCACAGCATTCGCCTGTGAGCTCTTTCCGAGCAGCGGCAGGGTTATTCCTACAACGACCACAGTGATAAGGATGAGCACGCCCTTGATGATCAAACAGTTTTCTAAATACTTCTTGACGAGCGTGCGATTGCGCGCCACCTCGCGCACTAGCAGGTCGGTGACGCCAAAATCGGTGAGTCCCGAGAAGAGCGAGATATAGGCAAACCCAAAGGTGAACAGTCCATAGAGGTCCGCACCCAGCCGGTTGGCAACAATGGCGAGAAAGAAGATCGTAATGATTTTGGTGATGAGGTTTGCGACAGCTAGCGTAAGCGAGTTTTTAAATACTGTATAAATAGAGCTCATCCACTCAGGCCTCGAACTAGAGTGCGTTCACCTGCGGAGTAACGTGGCCGCCGCAAGCCTTTGACAGCCGAAGCGGGCAAGGGCATGGATCTCCGATTGCGCCACCTCACTGCCCTAAACGTGATTTTGCTTGGAGGGGTCATCATGGTTCAAGTCATCCGGCGGTTGATTTGTCTTTGAATTGGGTGGGCGAGGGCCAGGCTGATTTTTTATCGCCCTCTTCAGTTTACGAATTTCGCCAAGAAGCAGAAGGACAATGATAAAAAAGAGAATATTGGTGCAGAAGAGCAGAAAGCTCTCTAGCATGAGTGATGGGTAAAAATGCCGCGCAAAAAAGAAGAATTCGTCCATGCTACTGAAACCACGCTGAAAGAGTGCGGAAAAGTTCTTGCTGAGCTCCGAGACGGCACCAGCAAATGTATTATGGAAAAGCACGAATGATTGTCAATTTAAAGAATTATATTGATAGGCAGGTATTTTTAACGCGTGGTGGTTGGCATTTCTGACTGTGACTGCTTTGGAAAAGAATTCGATGCGCGAAGGAAGATGTGATTTCGTATTTTCCAGGACGTGGTTTTGATCGTTAGAATTACGCGTTCGGCGCTGGCTTTTACCTTTTTCGTATGGGATGATGCTGGTGTTTTCCGAATCTTCGGGAAGGAAATTTAGAGGAAGCCACAGAGTCGAAAAATAGACCTGGCGAAGCCAGAGGAGTCTGACCTCGCCAGGTTCAGTAGTATAAAGTTACTCTTTTACAAGAAGAGTGCCTGATATACAGTCTCACAGTTTGAGTTTGGCAATGTTGGCTTTCACGTTCTCGGCCGACTTTGCCAGGGCCGCTTGCTCCTCTTTCGTCAGGCGCACCTCAAGAATTTTCTCCACGCCTTTGGCACCAAGAATTACCGGCACGCCAACAAAGACGTCGCGGAGTCCGTATTCGCCTTCCAGGTATGCGGCGCACGGCAAGAGGCGCTTCTTGTCCTTCAGTATTGCCTCAGCCATCTGGGTGGCCGCAGCCGCGGGCGCATAGTAGGCGCTTCCCGTTTTGAGAAAATTCACGATTTCAATCCCGCCTTTACGCGTACGCTCAATCAGGGCTGCAACTCGATCTTCACTCATGAGCTCGGTGATCGGAACCCCACCTACCGTTGTATAGCGCGGCAAGGGGACCATAGAGTCGCCATGTCCGCCCAGGACAAGCGCTTGAATGTCTTCAACCGAAACATTGAGCTCCATGGCTACGAAGGTACTAAAGCGCGCGGTATCCAGAATCCCAGCCATGCCAACAACGCGCTGCTTTGGGAAGCCACTGACTTTCATAGCCTCATAGGTCATGACATCGAGCGGATTGGATACCATAATGATGATAGTCTTGGGCGAGAATTTAGCCACCTGCTGGGTTACCTCTTTGATGATCTCGCTATTTTTTGTCAGCAGATCATCGCGACTCATGCCCGGCTTGCGCGCCAGGCCAGCCGTGATAATGACCAGGTCAGAATTGGCCGTTGCTTCGTAGGAATTCGACCCCGTAAGCGTGACATCGAGGTCTTCCACCGGCCCGGCTTGCATCAGGTCAAGCGATTTGCCCTGCGGGATGCCGTCCAGAACATCTACAAGAACGATGTCGCCCAGTTCCTTACTGGCCACCCAATGTGCCGTTGTAGCGCCAACGTTCCCTGCTCCGACAATAGTGATTTTCGGCCGTTGTGCCATGCCCCTGCACTCCTTTCTTCAAATTTTACTTTCCGTAATGCGAGTTTTCTAAACTACACAGAAGTGCGCCGAGAGGTACTGTCTTTGCGACGCTCCATAGTAGTCTGTCACGCTAGTGCCTTCATGTTTTCGATTATTTTGCTTGCGAATTCAGAGGTTTTGACCTTTGTCGCGCCCTCCATCTGTCGCGCCAGATCGTACGTCACGAATTTTTGCTTAATGGTTTCGCTCAGGGCCCGAATAATGAGGTCAGCCGCTTCCTGCCATCCCAGGTATTCCAGCATCATCACACCGGAGAGTGTGAGCGATCCCGGGTTTACCTTGTCCTGATTTGCATATTTAGGTGCAGTGCCGTGAGTAGCTTCAAACAACGCAATGTAGTCGCCAATGTTAGCGCCTGGTGCCAGGCCGAGTCCGCCGACCTGCGCAGCACATGCGTCGGAGATATAGTCGCCATTGAGATTGGGCGTAGCAATGATCGAGTATTCATCCGGCCGCAGAAGTACTTGCTGGAACATGCTGTCAGCAATGCGATCTTTGATGAGGATTTTGCCTTCGGGCAATTGCCCATTGAATTTGCTGTAGAGATCATCTTCTGTAACCGTAATATCACTAAATTCTTCTTTAGCAATCTGATAACCCCAGTCGCGGAATGCTCCTTCGGTAAACTTCATAATATTTCCCTTATGCATGAGTGTAACCGAGGGGCGCTTATGATCGCGCGCATATTGGATGGCTTTGCGAACCAAACGCTTCGTCCCTTCGATACTGATGGGTTTAATGCCAATGCCGGAATTCTCCCGAATTTTTGCTCCCATTTGCTCGACCAGAAACTTGCGAACTTTTTCAACTTCCGGGGTTCCCTGTCGGTATTCAATACCAGCATAGACATCCTCAGTGTTTTCGCGGAAGACCACAACATTGAGCTTTTCGGGATGTTTCACTGGACTTGGGACACCCTCGAAATAACGCACGGGCCGGACGCAGGCGTAAAGCTCAAGGATCTGGCGAAATGATACGTTAAGACTGCGAAATCCTCCGCCTATTGGAGTGGTGAGCGGGCCCTTGATGGCTACGATGTAGTGTTCGATGGCTTTCAGAGTGTCCTTGGGAAGCCATTCGTCGTAGCGCTGTTTTGCTGCATCGCCTGCATAGATATCGAGCCAGCTGATAGCACGCTTTCCACCGTAGGCAATCTCTACGGCAGCGTCCCAGATTCGCTTGCTGGCTTTCGAGATGTCAGGCCCAATGCCGTCGCCTTCAATGCGCGAAATGATTGGCCTGTCCGGAATCGCGAGTTTTCCGTCTTTGATTTCAATTTTGTCACCTGCCGGGGGGGTCAGCTTGTCAAATTTGACCATCGCAATTTGCCTCCATTATTGTATAATTTTATTGTTTTCAACTCTTTAGGGAAGAATGGAAACCTTGCAGCATGAGAAATCCCACTGACCATGCCATTCTTCAGTTTGATAAATTAATCACAAAGGTCATGCATGTCAATAGTTATTAATACGACGGTGGGGAGAAATTTTTGCAAGTGAATAGCTTGCTGTCAATGGAAGATAGAAGGAGAGTTTGCCCAAAAGTCCGAGCGAGAAAAGCGAAGTTCGAGTCTGGGACATCAGGTGTTAGTGGAAATCGCTCAGGATAGAGGTTGACATATTTGGCATATTTGGTTACTGAATACGATTCGCTTTGCGTTAAATAGGTTGGTTGATGAGAAAAATTCTCACTCCTGAGCATACCGGTCAGGCTGAGAAGCCGTATTATGTGTTGTTGCTCAGGAGATAATTTTGGTAAGAGAGCGTATCATATGAAGCGTGCCCTGATTCTCACTATTGGGACACCAGCGGACAGCAAGAATGACATCGTTGAGGCGCTTGTGGCCGACATTAAGGCTTACAAGCCCGACTTTGTCTCTTTATTTGCGACGAAGACGAGCCATAGCAATGCAGAGAAGATCGTTCAGCGAATGAAGCTCCAGCAGGAGAGCTACGAAATTGTGCGCCTTGACAGTCCTCATGACCTGGACGAGATCTTCCGTAAGGTGAATGCGGCCATTCGACGTCTCACCGCTAAAGGTTATTCAGCGAGTAACATTTCCATCAACTACACAAGCGGGACCAAGGTGATGAGTAGTGGGGCGGTGCTGTCGGCGGTGTTCAACGAGTGCGAGCGATTGCGCTACATCTTTGCAGGCGCGAGGAATCAGGCCAATAAGGAGTATATCCTCACCTCACCGCGTGCGATTTTTGCCTTTAAAGACGTGATGCTGGCGAAGACGCTGATACGGGAGATGCGCTTTATGTCGGCACGCGACGTTTTGTCCGGCATTGATCGCTCGCTTCTTACTCACGTTGAACTCGGCCTGATGAACAACCTCGATCATCTAGCCGCAGCCTACCAGCAGTGGGATAATTTTCATCACCGCGATTTCCTTGATCTGTATGGCCAGGTTCAGTTTGGCGATGCAGAGCTGGAGGTTTTCAGACTGCGTGATCCCCAGCGCGTCTTGCTCGAGCAGGTTGCAACCAGCATCACCAGTGAGGAGTTTGTCCCGGCGGTTTTTGCCGATATTTTTAATAATGCGATTCGCCGTACCATCGAAGTCCGCTATGACGATGCAATTGCGCGGCTGTACCGCGTAACCGAGATGTTGGCGCAATGGGTGCTCGCGACCCGCTATGGCATTTCGACGGATAAGGTGGATACGCGCAAGGTGCCTCCGAAGCACCGGCCTAATTTTGAAGCGCTCCGGAGCGTGGAGGACGGACTGGTAAAGATTGGACTGCGCAAGGGCTACGAGCTGCTCGCCGCTCTGGGTGCGCCGCTTGGAGCGGCGTTTGTTGTGGATAAGGAAATGCGGGAGCTACTCGAGGAACGCGGCAGGTCAATCCTCGCCCACGGAATACAACCAGGAACTGCGCTTACCTGCCAGCATTTTATGAAATGGACCGCGTCAATGATGTTACGCGAGATTGACGATTTTCTCTCGCTTGCCAATTCCCTCCAATTCCCCTGGCTGCGCGAAAAACAGCAGCAGTTTGTCTAATTCCCTCCGACAGCTTACACTGCGCATTTTTTTGAAGGTGGCACGGGCATCACGCCACAGGCGCATTTTTTTTGAAGGTGGCACGGGCATCACGCCACAGGCGCATTTTCAACCTGCCCGTGTAGATTCATCGCCCAGGCGGATGCCACGCATAGTTGTAGGGGCGTTTAATTAAACGCCCCTACATGCTCCTAAACCTTTAGTTAGCGTTTGCGTTTCCTGAAAAAGCTTGACCTTTTGGCCAATAGTAAGTACTAAGGATTATGGTAATATATACTGGATGTTTAAAAAGTCTTTCTGCACGTCATCCTGAGTCCTCCGTGGGGGAAAGGGCGTGAAAAGCGAACGGTGAAGGGTGAAGAGGGAAGGACGAAGTGAGAAGGCTCTGAAGTATTGCGCATCTGGTTCTACTTCACTCTTCTAAAGCGGGTTTATCTGGAAACCACGTAAGCAGAAGTTGGCGACAAAGGGCGACAGAATGGGCAGATGCGTTCGCATCCTGAATCGAACTATCGTACGCATGCTTGGCACACTGGGACTTGCGCTGGTTGCCTCACAGGCACCCGTTATCGCCGGAGCCGATTGGCGGTTCTCTAGGATCGACGAATGTGCCTACGCAGCCCAGTACTATGGCAGCACCATTCGTTTGGGTTCCGGGGGCCGCCCCCAGGTTCTGTTCCAGCGGAATTTTAATCGTGGTTCCGGTTTGGCCTACGCTTCTCTCCAGAGCGATGCTTGGAACATACAGAACGTGGAGAGAGCGTGCTCGGTGAAGCGGATGCACTTTGCGCTCGACGGCACCGATACTCCACACGTCCTGTATTCCGCCTTCAACTGCAAGGACGAGGGATTGAAGTATGCTTGCGCTGATGGCGAGACATGGGAAAGGTCTATAGTCTATAGCAGACCCACTCCATCCGAAGAAGAGATGATGCGCCGTTTCGGATGCAATCGCTACTCGCTCAATATCATGGTTTCAGATTCGAACGACCTTGCCGTGGACAGCAACGGGGGCGTGCATCTTGTGTACGTTGACCCCGAATCCGAGCAGGTGGTGTATGGGTATCGTCCTCAAGGCGTGCAACGCTGGGAATGGGAATCTCTGGAGAAGGTTGGGAACCATCGGCTGACGGTGTCGAGAATCAACCCGGTTGTCCGCGTAAGCCCAGCCGACCAGGTATGGATTGCGTACAAGAGGTACACACAGAGCAAGACCGTTTCTGGAGTGAACACGGTGCAGATCGAACTCCGTCTTGCGATCAGAACAGGTCGGATATGGAAATACCAGACAGTTGTGGATCGCCTCGGATTTATCGATGGGCAGTCCCACATCATATTTGGCGAATCGAATCAGTGTCTCATTGCGTACACTAGGTGCGCATCACGCCAGCCTGGAGACCCATCCGTGAAATGGCTCCTTGTTCACCTTAGTGATGGCAAGTGGATACAGCGATATGAAGGCGAACCCCGGGAACAGCTTCTTGCCGCAGCATGCGTTGGTGATCGTTTCAACATCGTATTGACCCGAGTTGGGCTCGACAAACCCGACGACGGAACCATGCTTCAGGACTCCCTTGTGGGGTTGAGCGCTGGAGCCGATTGGAAGTGGACGACCGAGAACTTGCTGGAGTTGAGAAACAGGCGAGCACTGCACGCGGCAATCAACCGGCATGGTGACGTGCATGTTCTGTTTGCATCCACTTCGGCGACATCATCGACGCTTGAGTGCGGCGTTCTTAAGATGGTAGGAATGGGTCGCCAACAAGGAGCTGAAGGCGACGCGGAAAACCGCGCGCCTTAGCTCAAGCGTTGAATAGCGAATTGAGAATGCGCCAGCGGAGTTTTTTGAGAGCACTTGGCCTGAGCGCGGCGGCAATGGTGTGAAAAGCGAACGGTGAAGGGTGAAGAGGGAAGGACGAAGTGAGAAGGCTCTGAAGTATTGCGCATCTGGTTCTACTTCACTCTTCTGTCTTCACCCTTCACTCTTCTAAAGCGGCGTCCGACCGGCAGGACCGACCCGCAGGGCAAGTTTCATAAAAAAATTAGAAACACTCCTCGGCCGTCATCTGAAACATAAGAAACCAGGACGACAAAATGGAAACACATAACCCGTCCCCATGTTTTTCCATGTTTTGTCTCAAGTACTGATATCTGATATCCGCAATCAATCACGAAAGAGGAGGGCGTGAAATGGGAATACTCGGTGGGCTATTCAAGCTAAAAGTGAAGATAATGGAGAGGAAGCAAGACGTTGAGGGGCTGATTGAAGCTCTTAAGCATAAGGATGTTGATGTTCGAAGGAAAGCAGCTGGTGCTCTAGGAAGGCTAGGGGATGCGAGAGCAGTAGACCCCCTCATCGGGATCCTTACTGATAGTGGTATTGTCCTTTGTGAGGATTCGCTCTACCTGCAGGGCGATGTTGGAAGAGCTCTTGGCGAGATAGGAGATGAGAGAGCTGTGGAGGCTCTTGAAAGCGCCGCGGAGAGGAGCTATTCGACTATTCTTTGCGGAATCTCCTCTTTGGAGGAGGCGAAGCGCGAAGCTGCGGAAAGCAAGCGTCGAATGGACTACTTCAAGGAAGCTGTGAAAGAAGCTTTGGAGAGAATCAAAGCAAAGCGAAGCCAAGAACGATAATCGACAAACCAACCTGTTGCTTCAAGTTGTGTAACATCTGTCGGATCTCCCGGGGGACAATGCGGGGACAGGTTAAGTGATAAAGGGGCTGGAGGAAGCACACGGTGAAGGGTGAAGAGGGAAGGACGAAGTGAGAAGGCTCTGAAGTATTGCGCATCTGGTTCTACTTCACTCTTCTGTCTTCACCCTTCACTCTTCTAAAGCGGCGTCCGGCCGGCACGACCGACCCGCAGGGCAAGTTTCATAAAAAAATTAGAAACACTCCTCGGCCGTCGTCTGAAACGCAATAAACCGGGAAGAAAAAATGGAGATACATAACCCGTCCCCATTTTGCCCATTTTGCTGTCCTCTAAATTTGTACCCTAAACTCTGAACTTTATACTGGAGGCGCTACCATGAAAAAGATCGATCCTAATAGCGTGTTAATCGGCGTCCTACTTTGCGCTGTTGTGTTCTTGTTCGTTTGTGCGAAACATAAAAAAGAACTAACGCTGGATAAGTCAACTGTTGAAAAAACGCGCATAAAAGAGAATAATTGCAAGCCCGTCAGCGACGATTATTTAACTTCCCATTTCGATTATCAACAACTCAGAAAGCGCATGGAATCCAAGTATGCCTATTGCACTCCAATAGAATGGGGAGAAGTAGTCCACGGAGTAAAAACCAGATTGAACACGGATAAAAAAGTCATCGCGCTTACATTCGACGCATGCGGTTTCAGGGAGGATGGGTATGACTCAGAATTAATAGAATATCTCCGAAGGGAAAAAATTCCCGCCACGCTTTTTATATCCGGCAAGTGGATCGACAAGTACCCGGAAATCTTTAAACGCCTTTCGGACGATCCGCTATTTGAGATTGGCAACCATGGCTTGGAGCATAAACCCTGCTCGGTTAACGGCAGGTCTGTTTATAGAATCGAAGGGACCGGCAACGTGGGGGAAGTCGTTGACGAGATAGAAAAAAATGCGCGAAAGATATACGACATTACGGGAAAGAAACCAGTATATTACAGATCCGGAACCGCGTTCTATGACGAAGTGGCGACTAAAATTGCAGACGAATTGGGATATGTGATTGTCGGTTTCAACGTGCTGGGCGACGCAGGGGCCAAGTTCTCTAGGGAGGAAGTTAATGAAGCTTTTCTAGGTGCCGAGCCGGGATCTATAATAATTGCACATATGAATCATCCTGAAAGTGAAACGGCGGAAGGAGTAAAACTGGCTATTCCTGAACTGAGAATAAAGGGGTTTACTTTCGTTAAACTGTCGGATTACGAACTACGACCGCCAAAGTCTACAGTAAATACAGAGTAAATACAGGGACAGGTTAAGTGATAGAGGGGCTGGAGGAAGCACACGGTGAAGGGTGAAGAG
>CAZVVA010000025.1:11466-25021 GCA_964630455.1 uncultured Candidatus Sumerlaeota bacterium | reverse complement strand
GGCCTGTGCGCTTCGGCGCAATGCGAGGGCACCCCGAGGACTCACGCCCAGCTCGATGAGTGCTGAATTACGTGTGGCATTGACCACGCGCGCAATATAATCAAGCAGGTCGTCGTCAATCTTAACTTCGGTCACAGCCTTTTGCATTTCAAAGATGTCCTCAGCCGCCAGCACGGCATTGATGAAATCAATATTCCCGACAACCTTTTGTTCTTTGAGAATCACGATTTCATCCGCAGGGGCAGGGTAGCCCAGGTGTAGACGCATGAGAAAGCGATCCAGCTGCGACTTGGGCAATGGGAAGGTACCGTGGAACTCAATCGGATTCTGCGTCGCTATCACCATAAAGGGCTGGGGTAGGTTATAGGTCACCTTGTCAATTGAGACCTGTGCAGTATTCATTGCTTCAAGCAGGCAGGATTGCGTTTTTGGGGTTGTGCGATTAATCTCGTCAGCCAGAACAATATTAGCGAAAATCGGCCCTTGCTTGAATTCGAACTCGCGTGTCTCCTGATTGTAAATCGTCACACCGAGGATATCGGAAGGCAGGAGATCGCTGGTGAATTGGATGCGCTGGAACGAGCAACTGATTGATTTTGCCAGGAGATGTGCCAGCGTGGTTTTCCCTACTCCCGGTACGTCTTCAATCAGGATATGACCACAGGCCAGAATGCCGACGATGGCGTCCTTGATAATCTCCGACTTGCCTTTGATGACCCGCTCAATATTCTTGTGCAAACGGTCTATGCGTTCCGGCCGTTGAATAGCCATGAGTCTTAACTCCTTGGTGATGGTGTACTTTGCATAAGCATACACGCACGCCCGAAATAATTCGTTTCAAGATTTTAATTTCTTTATACCACGGAGGATGGCTAGTTCAAGAAGATAATGCTGTAAATGGCAAGTGAGGGCTCGCTCTGGTGTTTGCGAGGTCAGGCGTAAGTGCTTGGTTGATTCTGATAGGGCACGGCAAAAGCAGGGCTAAATATATTGCGCAAGGCGTAGACGTGTAAAGTTTTGACAAGACTGTGCCTCTGCCTTTTTAGTCTTGCATGCCCGGCAAAGAACAATATACTTTCCTTCCAGGCGTATCCAATCGCTGAAAAAAATGCCTGCCAAGTAAAAATAAGTGGAAGATTTTAAGGAGGTTTCTCTGGCTTGCTAACCCGTGCATTGCCACAGCAATGAGCGAAGAATATGGTTAGTTCTCATTGTAAGCCGAAAGCTCAGGATCTATGCCCAGAAATAGACACAAGCAGGTAAATCCGCGAGTAACACAAGAGCCGCATGCTCTCGAGCACCAGATGGACCGCGACGTCCTGGAGCGATATCGAGTTGAGCTGGCGCAATTGCGAGCCAGCCTGATGACACAGCAAGATAAGGGTACGGGGCGCACAGCCAGAGGCCCCAGCGCGAAGGGGCTTAAGATTGCCCAGCGCTATTCCCGAGGCATTGACCAAATTATCCGCTCTATTTATTCGCAAGGGGCGCGGCAATATGGGATTACAGGTCCGAGGGCTTCTAAGCTGGCGCTACTTGCCCTTGGTGGATATGGACGTCAGGATCTTAATCTGTATTCCGATGTCGATCTGCTCTTTTTGCATAAAGGCCGAATTGATCCGCAGCAAGAGGCCTTCATTCGCCACGTATTGTACTGGCTCTGGGATCTCAAACTCGACGTTGGTTACGCAATACGAACGCTTCCAGAATGCCTGGCCTGCCTCGGGAGGGATCTGAGTTCGAGCACCGCCTTACTAGAGAATCGCTACTTGGCCGGGTCACGGGACTTGCACCGTCAGTTAAGCGGACGTTTGGTATCGGCTATGCGCACGCATAAGAAGCGCTGGTTTGTTCTCAAGAGACTGGAAGCATGGCATGCGCGGCATGAGAAGTTTGGCGCTTCGATATACCTGCTTGAACCGAACGTGAAAGAAGGTGAGGGTGGTCTGCGCGACATTCATACAATCCAGTGGCTAGGCTACGCCGTGCTGGGGGATTGCTCGCTTCAAGGGCTTGAGCGAAGAAAAATCCTGACGCGGTCTGAACGTAAACAGCTGCTGGATACGATGAGTTTTCTCTACTTGATCCGTAATGAGCTGCACCGTTTAGAAGGCCGCAAAGCGGATATTCTGACGTTTGACATGCAGCCGAAGGTGGCCAGAGCGTTAGGCTATCGAGCCGATAGGCAGCGGCTGGTGGAAGAGAAGCTGATGCAGGACTACTACCGAAGTGCGCGCTCGATCTATCGCATCAGTCGTAAAGCTGTAGGAATTCTGCAAAGCAAAGCGCATGTCGGCGTTCCACGGAGGCCGCGACCCTATCGCAGACGTCGGATTGGCCCATGGTACTGGACGGCTGGCGACGTGATCTTCCTGCACGCTCTCTCACCCGCATTGGTGCGCAAACACCCAGAGATTCTGCTGGATATTTTTGCCCAGGCCTCCGCAATGGGTAAAAAGGTAAGCGATGCGACAAAGGACTTCCTCTGCACTCAGCTGGGAGTAGTGAACGAACGCTTTCGGAGCGATTCTAGGAACCGTGATCGTTTCTTGGCGATTCTTGGGGCACCCCGGCTCGTTGCCCGCACGGTGCGGGATCTCCATGAAACAGGGCTTCTGGAGGCTTACATTCCAGAATTCGCCAGAATTCATTGTCTGGTTAATATTGATTTCTACCACTGCTATACTGTGGACGAGCATCTACTCAAGGCGCTGGAAAGTTCTGAAACGATTGGCAGGAAGACAAACCGCGCAGCCCCACGCGACATCCGAAAAGTTGCACGTACGATCCGGCGTTGGGATTTACTCAACCTTGCCTTATTACTTCACGACATCGGAAAAGGCGAGGGTCGTGGCCATGTACTTCGTGGCGGCCAGATCAGCCAGAGAATTACTTCACGTATGGGCATGGTACTGGATGATCAGGAAACGGTGCGATTTCTCATTCTCCACCACCTGAAGATGGCGCATATTTCGCAGCGTCGAGATCTGGAAGATCCGGGAGTGATTGAGGAGCTGGCGCGAGAGGTGACCAGCTTGGCGCTGCTCCGTATGCTCTACGTGCTTACTTATTGTGATCTGAAGGCGATTGGGCCTGACATCTGGACTGATTGGAAAGGCCAGTTGCTCTGCGAACTTTATAATAAAACCATGCTGGTGCTGCAGGGTTCATCGTTGCGTGAGTCCATGCGTTTTCAGGTAAATCCGAACCTTTTACAGGATGTGGCGAAATGCTTAAGCAAGAAACCGAGATCATTGAGGGCACTTGACCAATTTCTAAAAAATACACCTGAACGGTATCAGATCTTCACGCCCCCGTGGAAGATTGCGCAACAGTTTGAGATGCTTCACGAGTTGGGTGAAGAAACCAGGGTTGTCTGGAGACTACATCAGCCGCAGGGGACACAATACACCGAACTTCTTGTGTGCGCGGTTGACGCCCCAGGTCTGTTCAGCAAAATGTGTGGCGCCTTGTCGTCAAAAGAGCTGAATATCCTCAGCGCCCAGATCTTTTCAACCAAAGATGGGTTTGCGATTGATACATTTCAACTCACTGATCTTGAGGGGAAACCTTTGCCCGAGGGTTTTCGGCTCGACCGCGTACGTCACCATCTGAATGTCGTACTGCTTGGCAAAGAACATGTGGATGATTTGCCCAAAAAGCGGCGGCCACAGAAGCCACTCGACCATGATCGCCTTGTTTTATTCCCGACAAGTATTGATTTCAATAATGAAGACTCGAAAGACTATACGATTATTGAGGTCAAGACCCTCGACCGTCCCTGGCTACTCTACACGATTACGTCCATTCTTGCCCAAGAAGGGGTAAACATTGACCTGGCGTTAATCAGCACTGAGGCGTACCGGGTGGTTGACGTCTTCTACATTACAGACCTTGAAAACAATAAAATTGACAATCCGCATAAGATTAATCGCATCCGGCGGCTTCTTGAGAAAGCACTCACACCAGTAGTGGAAGCGATGCGCTGAGGCGTGTGGAAAATGTTACGTGGTGCAATGGATAGTCGAATCAGAAGGTTTGAGGCAACTTGGGTAGTGTAAAAATTCCTTAATCACATGTCAACATTCTAATCACAACTGTACGAAAGAAGCTACATTCTCAAGAGCCGTTATTCCTTAGGTGTGCCTGCTTTTTAATTACAGTAGGGACAAATTATAATCTGTCCCTAAGATTACGAGCGCAGACATTTATACGCTGAAGAGGAAGTTAATCACCTCACCATCTTGTACAGGATATTCTTTGCCCTCGATGCGCAGAGTGCCCGCCTTCTTAGCCTGGGCGAAGCTGCCGGCCTCCAGCAAGGCGTCCCATTGAATCACCTCAGCTCGAATGAAACCACGTTCAAAATCCGAGTGGACTATGCCGGCTGCTTTCAGTGCAGGTAGGCCCTTTGGCACTGTCCAGACGTGCAATTCATTAGGATTTACGGTAAAGAACGGGACAAGGCCGAGCAGATCGTAGCAGAGCTGTACGATATATTGAGAAGCAGGTTCAGCCAGGTGATAATCCTGGAGAAACACACTGCGATCTGTCTCGTCCAGCTGGGCGATCTCCATCTCAACCTTGCCACACATTTGTGCCACGACGCTCTTCGGCTTCGCAGCAACTGGCCGCATCTCTTCCAAAAAGTCTCGACCGGTGCTAAGGGCTTGTTCGTCAATACTCATGAGGAAAAGCAGGGGCTTTTGCGAAAGGAATTGGAAGCCGCGGATGCATTTTTGCTCTTCCTCGGTCAGGGTTAGTCCGCGGATAGATTGCCCTTGCTGTAGGAATTGTTCAATTTTACTCAGGGCCGCCTCTTCAGTACGGAGTAGTTCACGCTCTTCGGTTCCGACTTTCAGTATAGCCTTTTCCAGCTTTGGGAGGCGGTGCTCCACCTTTTCCATATCCGACAGGATCAGCTCCAGCTCAATTGCCTCCACGTCACCAGAGACGTCAACCGGAATGCCCGAATCGTCAGTGAAGGCACGCACCACCACCAAAAGGGCATCGGCTGTAGCGAGCGCTATGAGTTGCGTCTCCCCTAATCCATGTCCTCTGGCCTGGTGCTCTTTGGATATGCCAACGAGATCAGTATACTCGATACTGGCGTAGGTGACCTTTTTGGGCTGGAAATGGGCAGCTAGCTTATCCACACGCGGGTCAGGAACCTTGATGACAGCGATATTCGGTTCCGGAGGGCCTGATACGAAGGCCGACACTTCGGCGTGGCCACCGGTCAGCGCATTGAACACTGTTGTCTTTCCGCTCTTGTGGAATCCGATGATGCCGATTTTAGTCATGATTCAGAGCTCCGTGAGTCCAGACAACGTTGCCCTTTCTCTGGCCGGTTGAAAATGCGCCTTGTGCGTGCTGGTAATGCAAATATCTTTTTGGCAAAACACACCGCGCCATTTATCATGATATAAGAAGATCGTGGAGGCGTGGCTGGAGAAATTACCTGATCTTGCGTGGAGGTCTACGGGATATGGGTTCCAGTCATTATATGGTGGTCGCGTCATTGTACGGACGCTTTGGCCTCTTCTGGGTAAAGGAATGCTTTCAACTCATTGTAGCGTTTTTGCAGTTCAGCCAGTTGGGCCTGTTTATAGTCATAAGGCTCGGCCAAGGCTTTTTTGTCACTCAGGGCCTGAAGCAGTACTACCTTTCCCTCCTTGATCTGCCTCTCTTCAAAGGCAATTGCCCTATTAAGATCAATCTCTTCGGCCGGTTCACCTAGCGCCTTCTGATAATACTCTTTCATATTCTCATCGAGATCGGGAAGGTTTTGAAGCTTTTGCAGGGCCATGATGTGCTTTGATTGGTCGAGCAACAGGGTATCGGTTGCCGTATCAGGGAGTTCCTCGCGCTTGATAATAATCTGGTAGCCCCCTTCCATTTGACGCCCGATCACAAAACGATCAAGGATAGTGGTCAGCTTCTTAAACTCGTAGTCGAGAATTTCCTGCCGAGAGACCTCCTGGGCCAGCCGCTTAAATGCCTTGTGATAGTAGTCAATAATCTGATCCGTGAGCTCACAGGAATGAAGAGTCATAATCCGCTGGTATTGTTGGTCGAAGTTAAAAAAATCAGCGGCATCTGCCAGATCCCACCAGATCCAGGTCTGGATTAGTTCGACCACCATCTCGAGGGAGGGATCGAGCGACCTGTACATCGTGCACATGTCTCTAATTTTCAAGGTGCCAGCCTTTTGCTCGCGTTTGTCTTCTTCCACGTCAATAATTTCGTTCATAATAGAGTTCTGATCTACAGGATTGAAGAGTGCCTTGCGCTTATGTTCGTCATCAGAGCAGAGAATGTCAGCTACAAGGTATTTGACCGGACCGAATGATTTCCCTACTCTGAGAACCAGGCGAAGCGAGGCTAGCTGCTGCCACATGACATCGGCATAAATATGGCCAATGCGAGGATTGACGCGGATGGCATGGGTGAACCGAACCTCGAGATAGTCTTTAACAATTGCGTTAATGGTGTCAACGCGTTTCCGCTGTTGTAGGGTGAGCTCCATCAGAAAAACCTCCTTATGCTAACGCGTGCTTTGTGATGAACACAATTACCTCTCCATGCTGGCTCAATGCGTTTGCGTTCTATTCTATGGTTATTTGCCAATTCTGTGTTTGTCAAGTCCAAGTTTCCTATTAACTTAGCATCCCGCAAACAGCCGGTAACCCTAGCATCTAATAAGATGCATTGGTGGATGCTAATATTTACTCACGAGACGTGGAAATTCGGAGGGCTAATCTGATTCCGGCTATACAGCCCTCCACGTCGAGAAATTATCTTCACACATGACACGCATATTCTGGATTATTGTATTTTTTTTCTGGATCACCGAATACGATTAACTGCAGCGTGGCAATTCCCCATGGATCATTTATCTTTGGTATCCACCGCGCTCTCGCGAAGCTGCTTTCCGATAAAGGGATATTCAAAATCTCTTCCTTCCAGTACTGACCATGCCGCATATAAACAGGCAGCTGCGTACACAACTACACACACCACTAATAAGACTATATTCCCTGCATTTAGAATTCCAGCTAATGGCCTGTTAATAACCGCAATAATGGAGCAGAATAGGCGAAAAACCAGCGCAACCACGATGATAATCAATAGTATCACTTGAAAAAAAATAGCCTGCTGCGCATGGAACACAACGGCTTTGCTCTTCTCTTTAAAATAGAGCCAGATGATCCCAGCGACAAGAATGCCCCACAGCGGAATAATGACTACCAGATGTGTAAGAGCTGCCATGGATTGCTCTTCGTGCTTCATGTGCGTTCCTCCCTGACCTGATCTCTTCGCGTCTCAAAACCCGTCATCATGTCCCTGTTTTCCCAAACCGCATACAATACTACTATCAGAGGTTGGCGTGTCAATGCTTTTCCCGCAGCGCTTGATTGGAATCATGTACGTAATAAACGATTGACTCACCCTGTGGTTTTGAGTAAAAACAATATGGTTTCGTTGAATCATACCTAACATTGTCCTTGAAAGGCAGAGTGCAGCAAGAGCGGTTTCTCTTTATTATGTTGAGGGAATTTCGCATTCATAATTTGGCGATTATTGACGAGCTGGCAATGGAATTGAGTCCAGGGCTTAATGTCCTGACGGGCGAGACCGGAGCCGGCAAGTCAATTATTCTAGGTGCCCTGGACCTAATTCTTGGTGAACGAGCCAGTGCTGAGGATATTCGTACTGGCTGTACAGAGGCTCGCGTAGAAGCGGTATTCGATTGCTCACAGCTCAGCGCCGTTAAGGAATTTCTAGATGATAACAGTTTGCCGCACAACGAAGGAGAGGTCATCCTGCGGCGGGAAATTTCGCGCTCGGGCAAAGGCCGTTGTCTCCTTAACGGCGTTCTTGTGCCGCTTTATCAGCTGAAGGCGCTTGGCGAATTGTTGGTTGATTTGCACGGGCAACATCAGCATCAATCCTTACTGTCGCGAACCGCACAATTGTACGTGCTTGACGCCTTCGGCGATTATTCGGATCTACTCGAGACCTATTGTACCACCTATAAGGCGTATCGCGAGAAACAAAAGGCCTACTTTGCTTTGTCGGGTAGCGAGCAAGACATGGAACGCCGGAAGGGCTTTCTTAAGTTTCAGATTGACGAAATGCACAAGGCCCAGCTTGTGGAAAATGAAGATAGCGAGCTGGAAATTGAGCGTACTCGCCTTCTCAACGCTGAAAAGCTCATTCTTACGGCCAGGACTATATATGACTTGCTCTACGAGGGTGAGAAACAGAGTACATCAGTGGTTCAACTCCTTGCCCAGGCCGATGCGGAGCTTGCTACACTGGTGTCTATTGAACCGACGATGCGCCATCTTGCAGATACCCTGGCCGACGTGAAGGCAAAGATTGAAGACGTTGCTACTGCCGCACGGGACTACGCCAATAGCATTGATCAGGATCCAAAGCGCCTCGACGAGGTGGAAACTCGGCTGGAGATTATCAGGAAACTCAAGCGTAAATACGGCACTACGATCGTGGATATTCTTAGTCAGCTCGAGGCGTTTGAACGAGAGCTGAGCCAGCTGGTACACCGCAGCGACGAGCTGGCGGCGCTGGAAAAACAACTGGCAGAGCTGGGAAGTCGGGTCGACCACTTAGGCGAGCAGTTATCGCAGCGACGCAAAGAGAGTGCGCGCAGATTTGAACGGCGGCTCGTTGCCGAGCTCAAGGAGCTCCACATGCCGAGCACGCGTTTTACGGTTAAGCTCTGGCGCGCACAGCGAGCAGCAGACGACCTTCCGGTTCACCACAGTTCCTACGCATTTACGGCGAGCGGTGTGGACGAGATGGAGTTTCTCATTTCTCCAAATCCGGGCGAAGATCTGCGGCCCCTGAAGAAGATCGCCTCTGGGGGTGAACTTTCGCGAATTATGCTGGCATTAAAGACACTCACTGCGGGCAAGGATCGAATTCCTACATTAGTTTTCGACGAGATTGACGTCGGGATCAGCGGCAAAGCGGCTAACCGGCTCGGAGAGAAAATGGCGCAACTGGGTCGGACGCATCAGATCATCTGTATTACTCATCTCCCGCACATTGCTGCCAGGGCCACCACTCACTATGCTGTGAGCAAAACATTGGAGAAAGCAAGAACCATAACCATTGTGCGCAAGCTCGACTATAGGACCCGGCTGGAGGAGCTGGCCCGTCTGCTTGACGGCAAAGGAGAGTCGTCCATTAGTCGGAAGCATGCGGAGGAGATGCTGCGTGCTAACACGGCGTTGAATCAATCAGCATAAGGCAGGATGGTGTGGATATTTCGCCTTATCCTTGTTATGTATCAAAACCCTAAGCATTTTGCACAAGTGAGGTAATAGAAATGAACATTCATACTCTCTTGGTCGAAGCGATTGAACGCGGGGCCTCGGATCTTCACGTTTCCACTAACGTTCCCCCGACGCTGCGTATTGACGGAGCCCTGGAAGGCCTCGAGTATCCACCGCTCACGCCAATGGATTGTACAAAAATGATCTACAGTATTCTTAGTGACGAGCAAAAGGCACGGTTTGAGGAGAACTGGGAGCTGGACTTTTCCGTTGATATTCGCGACGCAGGACGGTTCCGTGTGAATGTCCACAAGCAGCGCGGCGTCATCGAAGCTGCATTCAGAGTCGTGAACGATCAAATTCGCTCGCTGCGTCAGCTCGGCTTACCTCCGATAGTAGAAGAAATGGCCCGACGAGATAACGGCCTCGTTCTGATCACCGGCCCAACAGGCTCGGGAAAGACAACTACTCTGGCTGCCATGATTGATCAGATTAATGAAGAACGGCGCTGTATGATTATCACGATCGAGGACCCGATTGAGTACATTCACCGCACCAAGAAGAGCATTGTGAAACAGCGCGAAGTGATGGCGGATACACACACTTTTGCTCATGCGTTACGTCATGTGTTGCGCCAGGATCCAGACGTCATCTGCGTTGGTGAGATGCGCGACCTGGAAACGATTTCTACTGCCTTAACAGCGGCTGAGACCGGCCATCTTGTTCTGACAACCTTGCACACATCTGATGCAGTGCAGACAGTTGATCGAATTATTGATGTCTTTCCTCCGCATCAGCAGCAGCAAATCCGCATTCAGATGGCTAACACCCTCCAGGGAATTGTGGCGCAGCAGCTGCTTCCCATCCCGGGCGACCGCGGCCGTGTGGTAGCAACAGAAGTTCTAATTGCCACGGTGGCTGTGCGTAAGATTGTCCGTACGGCGAAAACCGAACAGCTCGTTTCACTGATTCAAACAGGCTACGAACAGGGGATGATTACTATGGATAAGTCGCTCAAGAACCTCTACCAGCAAGGCTTGATCTCATACGATACCGCAATTTCTAAATGCAGATATCCCGAGGCTTTCGATTCGATTTAGCCTTGACCGTCAGTGCCACTGCCACTATTGCATGCACCCGCCTTACCCACCTTGCTCATTTTTCTTCTGGAGGAGATGTAACCTGCGCACGCACTATGGCATTCTAATGTGCGGCCGCCGGAAACAGAATCTTGTTAATTTCATCAATTGAGAGGGGAACCGCGATAACTCGGGGTTCGTCTAAGGTTCCAACGATGCGGAATTTGAGAAGCTTGCTGCCGAACTTTTCGATGATGGCCATAATATTTTTTACAATGGGGATATTCCATCCGAGATAGGCGCTTAGAAAAGCCAGATGGAGATCGAGATCAACCTGCTTATTGAATCCGATCTTGCCGGTGGCTTGCATCTGAAGCATGGGATTGCGTAAGTCGAATTTTGCAAAGTGTACGGCGCCGTTCTTGAGAGTAAAATCTCCTATGACCTGAGTAAACGAAATGTCGTTAAACATAGGAGATCGAAGAACTCCGCCCAACGCTTTGAAAATTACATTGTCAATAAACCTGCTGTCTTGCACTGTAAATTTCCCACTGCCCCGTATTTTGTTAACGTCTTTTCCCTCGCCAACCAGGCTCATAGTTCCTGATAGCCTCCCGACAATGCTCTGCTTTTTTTCACGTAGTGCCTCGAGGAGCTGGTTTACGTTAATCTGCCTGGCCTCCACTTTCGCCTCATAAATGTTATCACCTTTCGGAAAGAGAATACTTCCCGAGCCAGTGAGATTCCCCTGATACGCTGACATCTGGATATTATCATAATAGAACGTATTGGGGCCAAAAGGGAAATATTTATAATCGAATGACCCATGGAATTTGTCGCCTTGCAGCAAGCCAAAGCGGGCTTTTCCGGCATCAATGCTGCCAAAAATTTGCATTGTTGGCGAGGTCTCGCTCACCATCTGAAGCGCTTCGCCCGAGATTATGTCTTTATGCTTCGGCCAATTCCGCATCCACTCATCAAGGTATATCAGAGGGCTTCTGACATGGAAATCAATGACGGTTTGCTTCGGCGCAAAACGTATGACTCCGTTCACCGCGCAGTCCTTTGAGCGACCACCCCAGCAACGCACGTTCAGTATGCGCAATTCATTCTGATGAAAGGAGAACGTTCCATTGATGTGAGTCACGTCAACCGGCATGTCAATGTATGCAAACGTGA
Organism: uncultured Candidatus Sumerlaeota bacterium; assembly: GCA_964630455.1. Lineage (GTDB taxonomy): Bacteria > Sumerlaeota > Sumerlaeia > MWCT01 > JAUWMI01 > JAUWMI01. Next base: position 13,458 of record CAZVVA010000025.1, on the reverse strand, counting down.
CATCATGGGTCAGGATCTCTCCGGACAGGCGATAATTTATGGGTTGACTTGGCTTTGCAGACACATCAATTTCTGCACTCAGGACTGCTGACCCCCCAACGCGAAATTTGTCAAGAACTGTTGGCAAGAGCGATTTGATGTTATCCAGTTCCGCTTCGCTGCTCAGGATCAATCGTGCGGCCTCAGGCTTTACCGAACCGCTAAGGCTGAAAGGAACGTCGCCAACCTGACCACTGATATAAGTGAGCATCACAGCCCCATCGCGTACTTCCACGGCTCCTTCTAATGTCTTAAGCCAGGCACGCACAATCGGCTTCTCCAGCTCCACGTAGCACTCCTTGAATTCAGCTTTGGCATGGATGGAAAGCGGATTCAGTGTATATAGAGGCGCCTTGATGCGTGCATCCACTATGGCTTTGCCGCTAACTGCGGCATGTACTTGCCGGCCGGGAATGAACTGCTTCAGCAGAGTCAGCAATGTGCTCGCTGTGGTTGTCATCACGACTCGAGCGTCGAGCTGCGAGTCGATCCAGAACGATTCCTTTCCTAAAAGCAAACCTGACGCCAGAACCGTGGATTCTCCTATTCTCCCTTCGAGGTTGCTAAATCGAATACGATCATTCTGAATATTCATTCGGCCATGTAGCTGCTGGATGGGAGCAGGAAGCGATGGATGATTGACTGTCACGTTAGTGAGCTCCAGGACCCCGGATGCCGTGATACTGGCAGATGGTGGAAAGGGAGATGGAGAAAAAATCTTCCGAAGCCTTCCGCGCCCGCTAATTTCTCCCATAACTGCAGCTTGTGTTATGGGGCCAAGCTGCTGCGCAGCAACGGCTGAAAAGATATCCTCAGCCCGAAGCGATGCGTGCCAGGCGATCTCCAGCATATCTGGTTCCCAGAAGATTCGTTTCCCTGTTAGCTCGCTGTTGAACTCAATGTCACCCTGGCCGATCTTGCCACGCATATGTGTGAACGCGAGACGACTGTTTTCAAACTCCAATGTTCCTTGCAGTTGCCGAAGCGGCTCTTCAATGCCTGGATACCATGCATGCACGCCCAGCAGGTCCACCCGGCCCCTGAAAGCCGGCAATTTATCGTCCTCGAGCTGCCCTTGAAGCGAAGCGCCAACTCGTAACCTGGCGTCAGAAACATCAATCATGGAATCTAAATACGGAAACAATGTTTCAAAATATTCCAAAAGGGAGGTCGGGACTCGTTCTGCTCGTGTAGAGATGCTAAAAGGAAAAGGGCTGGCTAAAGTCAAAGAGCCGGAAGTATAGACTTCCAGGCCATGACTTAACAGATGAGACTTTTCGAGCATCAGCTCGGCAGCGGATGCATCGTATGCTGCTCGAAAGGAAAAATCTAGATGCTCATCAGAGTAAAGCGGTTTCTCTGCGCCCAATGCAACGAGCGGCTTACGAATCTTCCCGAATGCGGAGATTTTTGTATGTGTCTTTTCCTGGTTAAGTATCCCATTGATTGTGAGGTGTTCGCTCGCCATTGCTAAATGCGAGGTATTGCTTAGGGGAATAGCAGCAGCTGCCTTTGTAAGCTCTAACACAAAACTTGCTTGAGGCTCATGAGGCGCTATAGTGTAGGACACTCTCATTTGTGCCTTATTGAGTAGCGGAATAGAACCGTTTAATGTCATTACACGGCTACCACTTGGCATAAGTACAAATCGCATAGTCATGTTGTCTGCGAGCACCTGTGGCTTCCGTGAAGAATGAAGAGAGGACTTGAGCAGAACGCTTGCATTCCGGACGCCGAAGTGATTTAGCATAAAGTGCGGCTTCCCCATCTCGCGATCAGCTGGTTCAAGAAGCCAAGAAAGAAAGTCGAGATCATCTCCCAGACGAATGTTTCTTTCCGCAAGAATCAGCGGAAAGGCAGATGGATGTTGGATTTCCACGCTCTGCAGAATTTTTTCCTGACGAAACAGGATACTTGGAAGGGAAAATAAAATATCCACTTTTCTGGCAGTGA
>CAZVVA010000025.1:10474-11456 GCA_964630455.1 uncultured Candidatus Sumerlaeota bacterium | reverse complement strand
GTGGCGATCCGTATCACGCGAGTGCAACAAAAGTTCTTTAATCACACAGCGCTGCTGCGCGAGAAAGAATACTGCTTCACTGAACGTCACATCCAGCCCGGTGAGCTGTTCGATTTGCTGAGTGATTTTTCGACCTAACCATCGGGACGATACTGGATAAAACATCGCTACCAAGACAACAAGAAGCAGCGCGAGTAGCACAACCACGCCCAGACGAATAAGATTCTTCTGATACCGTCGTAAAGTCATCATGCTACCATAATTTCAAAAATAATCGTTCGAATCCCCAAAGGCAAACCCTTCGTTACTACGAGAAGATAACTCAACGCAAGGGGAAATATGCTACTCCCTGCAACCACGATCCATTGCCATACAACGTCACCAGCAATCATTTATAGTGTGCGTTTGGATTTCAGCCATTTGTATAGCAGTTAAGAAAGAAAACCAGCGTGCTTCTGCCCGTATTCATCTTTGACACAGAAATAATGCTTGCCTTTCACGACAAAATCAGGAAATCAAGTAGCCATATACAGCGCAACGCACGAAATTGAACATGAGGCGCAATGTAGCATGCAGATTGCCGAGCTCTATAGAACCATTCAGGGGGAGACCACCTATACAGGACTTCCGTGTGTCATTGTGCGTTTGGCAGGATGTAACCTAGATTGCAGCTATTGTGACACACCACATGCCAAAGAGGCACATGAAGGTGAGCTGCTGAGTATGGCTGAAGTTCTCGACCGGATTGTTCGGTTCAACGTCTCTCTTGTCTGCATTACAGGAGGCGAGCCTCTTTTGCAACCTGAAACGCCTGCTTTGGTTCAGGCGCCTTTGGACAATAATTTTACGGTTCTGGTGGAGACCAACGGAACTCTCGATATATCCATTCTCCCTAGAGGCTCGATCGTTATTCTCGATATCAAGTGTCCTGCGAGAAACATGATCGAGCGGATTCGGTGGGAAAACGTCGCGCAGCTCAAGC
>CAZVVA010000025.1:0-10464 GCA_964630455.1 uncultured Candidatus Sumerlaeota bacterium | reverse complement strand
GGCAAACCGTCAGGACTACCAGTGGGCCGTCAGGGTAGTGCGTAAATACCAGCTTATCGGCAAGGTGCCCGTTCTCTTCTCCCCTGTATTCGAGCAACTTGCACCTGATACGCTGGCCAAGTGGATTCTGGACGATAAGCTGGCGGTGCGCCTGAATCTTCAGTTGCATAAGTACGTCTGGCCGCCAACGCGCCGAGGCATATGAAACGTATTACGGCATTTCGATTAAAAGATCCGCGCAGGCAGAGGTTCGAGCTTGCAATTAATGGCGAGCCGTGCACTGACATTGCCGCGGAAGTGATCGTTTCATTGCAGCTGGAAAAAGGCCAGGCGGTTACAGAGGAGCTGCTTGATCAGATTCGTCGGGAAGATGAGTTTGTTCGCGCCAGGAATCTTGTGGCGCGCTATCTAACGCTACGTCCAAGAAGTACGCTTGAAGTGCAGCGGTATCTTCAGAGAAAGAATATTTCCAGCCAGACGATTCAGCGCGTTATTGATCGTGCCGTGGGGCTAGGGAATATTGATAACCGGAGCTTCGCCGTACTGTTTGTCAGAAATCGCAAGAAGCTCAAACCTACTGGACCGCGTAAGCTTGCCGAAGAATTGCGCCAGAAGGGCATCCCACCTGCAATTATAGATGATGTCCTTAGGGAAGAGCTTACCGTTGACGAGCAGAGACAACTGGCCCAAACAGTGCTCGAAAAGAGACGCAAAACCCTTGTGCGAGTAGCACAGCCGAAACAAAGAGCCATACTGGCACAGCATCTGCTTCGCCATGGCTTTGATTCTGATGTTGTCCAACAAGCCATTGACGATATGCTGGCCAAATCGCCAGGAAAGGACTGACCGCCTATGATCCGCCGAACTTCATTTTCAATTGCGCTGCTTGAGAAAACCGCTCTACTGCTTGGGATATTAGCGTGCTTGCTGTTCAATTTCTCGAGCGCTGACATAGAAAGCGACCTTAGACCTCCGACACCTAAGACCACGCCACTTCCTCAGATTCCATATCAGACAATTAGCGAGCGTGGTTCGGAGCCGCACAATTTTCTAGCGCCGCTCGGTCTGGCACTTGATTCCAAGAATACGCTCTTTGTCGTTGATGCGGGAAGGATTCAGGTTCTTGTGTTCAATCCAGAAGGCCGTTACCTCTACAGCTGGGGAAAGCGAGGCACCGTTGAGGGTACTTTTTCAAGTCCAAGCGATATCGCAATCAATCAATTCGACGATGTGTACGTGGCGGATGTTGCAACCGGACGATTCCAGATATTCAATCTGCTTGGTCGAATAAGATCGAGCTTCAGCAAAAAGGGCCCATCACCCGGTGAGGTTGGATATCCTCAGTGTATCGCCATTTCCTCACAGGGCGAGGTCTACGTGAGTGATATTCAGTTTCACCGCATCCAGGTGTTTGATATGCAAGGTAAATTTATGCGCATGTGGGGTAAGCTGGGTGATCAGCCCGGTGAGTTCTATCAGCCTGGTGGCCTTGCCTTTGACGACACCGGACTGGTTTATGTTACAGATACCTACAATCATCGGATTCAAGTGTTTGATCAGTACGGCGGAATTGTGCGTGCGTGGGGAAAGCAAGGCACACAGCAGGGGGAATTTCAGTACCCTACTGATATCGCTGTGAGCTCAAAGCGCCTTGTGGTGGTGGCTGACTCTGGCAATGCCCGGCTTCAGTGTTTCGCGCCAACTGGCGCCTACCTCGGCACCCTGTCCTGGCAAGATGAGAATCAGCGCCCTACCGTTCATCCACAGCGCCTGACTTTTGACCACGAGGACAATCTGTACGTGATTGATGCGCCCAGGGGCCGGGTGATTCGTGTAAAGGCAAACGTATTTGATGCCTTGCGCCTATCCTTAAACGCCTTACAGCAAGGCCCTACGAAGGGCGTCTCCCCGTAGATAGAGCAGGAACATAAGTCCTGCAAAGGTCGCATACAGCACAATGCGTATTGCACTCATATCGCCATACGAAAGTATCGCCTCTTATGGAATTCGTATGCTCTCATCAGTGCTCAAGCAAGCCGGCCACGAGACACAGCTGGTGTTTCTGCCACTCCATTTCAGCCATTCGTATTCTCTGGCCGCGCTTCAGGCCATCTGCAAGGCAGTGAGCAAGGCTCACCTCGTTGGGATTTCTCTGTCAACTAACTACATGCAACAGGTTATCATACTCACCCGAGCACTGAAGCAGCACAATGAGCAGCTGATTATCTGGGGTGGCATCCACCCGACCATTGAGCCGGAGGAATGCCTTGATCATGCGGATATTGTGTGCATCGGTGAGGCGGAGGCCACGATTGTCGAACTCATTGCCAGGATCGAGGACAAGAAAGACTACTACACTACACACGGGTTTGGTTTTGCACATGAAGGCAAGAAACTTATTAATTCCGTTGGCCCCCTGATTACTGATCTGGATACACTTCCCTACCCTGATTACGATTGCCGCAACCACTTGATTTTGTCTGATGAACAGCTGGTACCGCTTAGGACGGCTATTCTTGCCATACGGCTCGAGGGTCAGTACATTACAATGTCATCGCGCGGATGTGTGTATAATTGCACATTCTGCTGCAACAGTTTTCTCAAAAGCCTTTACCATAGGGATCGGTGGTTTCGCAGGCGCAGCGTGCCAAACCTGATTGCCGAGCTGGAATGGGTAAAGCGCGAACATCCGTATTTCACGGAGATTTACTACGATGATGATGCTTTTCTACAGCGTAGTGAAGAGGAGATTGCGCAATTTTGCGAAGCATATAAGGAGAAAATCGGGCTGCCACTTATTATTACAGGGATAACGCCTCTCACACTGACCGATACAAAGCTGCAGCGCCTGATTGACGCGGGATTGGCCTGGCTCCGCATGGGGATTCAAACGGCCAGCGATCGCGTGAATCGAGACATCTACAATCGTGCTATCGCATACAAGGAAACAGAAAAGGCCATCGAGATTATTCGCCGCTATAAAGGCCAAATGGGGCCTGTTCGATATGACTTTGTGCTCGACAACCCTTGGGAAACCACTGAGGATAATCTTCGCACCCTCGAGCTCATGCTGCGCTTGCCGCGACCATACGCGATCAATACCTACTCACTCACATTTTTCCCGGGCACCCAGCTCTACGAGCGTGCAAAACGCGAAAGGTTGATTAGCAACAGGGTTTGCGATATCTATGCAAAGAGCTATAAGGAGCTGCGGAATAGCTATGTCAATCGCCTTTTCATGTTCTACTGCCTATCGCAGCTGCCTCCATGGGTATTGCGTCTGTTTATTAACCCATTTGTGCTGGCTACGCGGCTCAACTATCCCCTCTGGTGCGGCTACGTTGCCTGTCGGGAAGTAAAACGGTGCCTGGGCAATCTGCGCCATCGCCTGAAAAGGCTTGCGTCATGAACCCCATTACGGTCAATCAGCTCTCAAAGCATTATAGTGTACGACAAACCAAAACGAGCACGATCAAAGAACTCGTTTTGAAGCGTCTTCTAAAGCCGGTACAAAAAATGGAGGTCTGCGCCCTGAGCGACGTATCCTTTGCAGTAAAAAAAGGTACTGCCCTGGGAATCATCGGGCCCAATGGCTCGGGTAAGAGTACGCTGCTGAAATGCCTTGCCGGAATCACGGAACCGACAAGCGGAACAATCGAGGTTCAGGGCAAGATGGCGTCGCTTCTAGAGCTCGGAGCCGGGTTTCACCTCGAGCTATCAGGTATGGAGAATATCTATCTTAATGGATTGCTTCTCGGCATGTCGAAAGCAGAGGTTGATGCCCAGCTGGATAATATCATCCAATTTGCGGAGATTGAAGAGTTCATCTATGCGCCGGTCAAGCATTACTCCTCGGGAATGCACGTGCGCCTTGGATTTTCCATTGCCGTGCACATCAATCCTGATGTTTTGCTCATTGACGAAGTCCTGGCGGTTGGCGATGTTTACTTTCAGCTCAAATCATTCGAGAAGATTAAGCAGTTTAAAGCTCAGGGTAAAACCATCATCTTTGTTACCCATAATTTCGAGCAGGCCGAGATGATCTGCGACGAAATTCTCTGGCTCGACAAAGGACGCATCAGCTCCCGCGGCCCAACAAGCGAGGTAATTGCTCAGTATAGTCAGCAATACTACCAGGACTATCTGGCCACGCATCCGCGGAAATTTGATGCAGAGCTTAGCCAGTTCTTTCCACACAGTCGCATGGGCTCTGGCGAGGCCTTGATCGAAATGGTCAAAATTAAAAATGGCGCAGACCAGGAAGTACGCCAAATTTCAACCGACGAGCCGCTCGTCGTGGAGGCGCACATCAAAACTGACACCGTGCTACCCAACGTTGATTTCTATATCGGCCTGGCGCGGGAAGACGGACTTCTCATCACCCTCATTAACTCCTGGAACCAGGGTGTACGGTTTCCACCCATCTCAGGACGTGCAGTCATTGTTGCTCGGTTCGACCCGCTGCTGCTTGCTGAGGGACGCTACGTCCTCTCAGTGGCAATTGCGCCGGTGGGGGAACCGCTGAATCCTTATGATTTGCATCTACGTCTCTATCGGTTCACGGTGAAAGCGTCACCATCAGGGCCTCGGGGGCACGCCGCGGTTCGGGTACCCGCGCGCTTTGAGCTGGTGAAATGCTCAGAAGATACATCCTGACATCTTATATTCTAGGAGGTTAGAGCCAATGAAAAAGAAAGTACTTTACGTGGCTCCGCTGTTTGAAATTGAGTGCGAATACCTGCTGAGGGCGCTGCGTCCTGCTTTTGATATGCACTGTATCCATGGCGAGTGGCGCGGTTTTAAGGAAAATCAAATTCCAGGCAAATTTCCAAAAGCCGCGCAGGCACTTAGCTCGTATGACGCTGTTATCTTCAGCGACGTGGGTAAGAAAAACTTCACCACCTCTCAGCTAAAGGCGCTAGAGGCATTTGTACAGTCTGGTGGAGGATTCTTGATGATCGGCGGCTACGCCTCATTTGCCGGACACGAGCTCATGGCCAACTATCATGGGACGGAGGTTGAGGAGATTCTGCCCGTGCATATCAACGCAAAATCCGATACCGCAAATCTCATTCAAGGCTTTATCGCACAGCCCACAACGCATGATCATCCGATCATGCAGGGTATTGACTGGGAGATTGTGCCCGTAGCGATTGGGTATAATCGCGTAAAGGCGAAAAACACAAGCGAGGTTCTCATGGAATACGAGGGCGATCCGATCCTGGTTGTTGGCCAATATGGAAAGGGCAGAACTGCGGCCTTCATGACCGATGCACACCCGCACTGGTCAGGCGGCTGGACCGACTGGAAATATTATTCTGTTTTCTGGCAAAACCTGGTGAGCTGGGTGGCTAGACCCTAGCGCCCGCGGGAAATCGCAGCAGGTGGCGAGGATAGATACCGTATCCCAATGGCGTTTCAATTAGATCGCTATACTGATTGACTGGCAGCTCGAATAGCACCTTCGCTACAGGCGTTAAAATCAAGTCATCTCCGCTTTATGATCTCTGTAGTATTGCTCTGCCTCATAGTCGCTGACTTTGCTCTTTTCGACAATTTCCTTTCGATACAAATACTGCCGTGCAAGACCTTAAACATTTAAGTTTTGTTAAGCAGAAATTGCCGATGTTTTATTTGTACGGAGCGCTGATGCACATGGTTTTCGAGAGTTATATAAAATTTCTTGCCAATACTGATAAGCCGTGGCAGCGTTGATCTAACTCTTCGAAAAAGAGATTCGCAAGGGATCAGCCGAAATCACGAAGAGCATATTTCAGGTTAACGCTATCGAGGCACGAGTTACCGTATGGAGAAGAGCAGGGAAATATCAGAAGTGGCAGAAATCCTTCGAACAGCACATAAGTTGCTCTTCATTACTGGCGCCGGGATTTCAGCGGAGAGTGGCATTCCAACATTTCGTGGCAAAGATGGCTACTGGAGACAACACAATCCTATGGAGCTTGCCTCACCGGAAGGCTTTGCGCGGGATCCGGCCCTTGTTTGGGAGTGGTACAATGAGCGAAAGGCAATTATCCGCCGCGCTCGGCCAAACACCGGCCATCTAGCCATTGCCCAGCTCCAGGCAGCAATTCCAAACACACTTCTGGCAACCCAGAACGTAGACGGTCTCCATCAGGTTGCGGGCAGCAAACAAGTTGTAGAGATTCATGGCTCGATCTGGGAAACGCGCTGCACGCGCGAGAGTACGCTCTTTCTCCGTGACGCAGTAGACACAGAAACTGAGGTGCCGCCAAAGTGCAAGTGCGGTGCGCTATTGCGACCCAATGTCGTCTGGTTTGGCGAGGCGCTTCCCGTGGAGCCAATTGCGCACATCACGGAGTTTATTCTCGCCGGAGGAATTGACATCGCATTCGCTATAGGAACGTCCGCTTTATTCGCATACATTTCCGGCTGGGCCTGGGAGGCAAAAGAGCAAGGTGCACGTGTGGTAGAGATCAACCTTGATCCCTCGCCGATCTCAACGTTTGCAGATTTTATCTTCCGCGACAAGGCAGGGACGGTTCTTCCTCGGATCTGCCAAGCCATGCAGGCCTGAGGCAAGAGGAAGCCGCGGCAGGGGTTTTGTCCTACTCTAGGGCACTTTTGCTTTGCAAATATTCAACAATGGTCTTTAAAAGTACGTTCCTCTTTATATACCTGAAAAAGGAGAGAACACGACCATGCGAAGTGACATGATGAAAAAGGGTGTCGAGCGAACACCACACCGGGCGCTGCTCAAAGCGCTTGGGCTTACCGATAAAGAGATTCACCAGCCCCTGGTGGGCATTGTGAATTCGTTCAACGAGATTGTTCCCGGCCACATTCATCTGGACAAAATCTGCGCGGCTACAAAGGCCGGCGTGCGCATGGGTGGCGGGACACCTATCGAATTCAGTGTCATTGGTGTGTGCGATGGCATTGCAATGAACCATCTCGGAATGAAATACTCACTCGCGAGCCGCGAGCTAATCGCCGACTCTATTGAAGTGATGACTCAGGCGCATCCGTTTGATGCGTTGGTCTTCATTCCCAACTGCGACAAGATAATTCCCGGGATGCTCATGGCTGCGGCGCGCTTGAATCTTCCCTCAATTGTCGTAAGTGGTGGGCCGATGCTGGCGGGAACGTTTCGCGGAGAAAAGGTAGACCTCATTACGGTATTTGAAGGAATTGGCAAGCTGAAGGCAAATAAAATGACCAAACGGGAGCTGGCTGAACTGGAGGACGTGGCGTGCGTAGGGTGTGGCTCATGCGCAGGCCTGTTTACCGCAAACTCGATGAACTGCCTGAGCGAAGTTCTGGGAATGGCACTCCCGGAAAATGGCACAATTCCGGCACCCCATGCTGCACGCATAAGGCTGGCCAAGGCTTCTGGCCTGGCTGTTATGGAGTTGTTCAAAAAAGCTATTCGGCCGAAGCAGATCCTGAAAAAAGCTGCCTTCACAAACGCACTGGCTGCCGACATGGCCCTGGGCTGTTCAACTAACACGATCCTGCATCTTACTGCTATCGCCCATGAAGTTGGCATTACGCTTGGTTTACGGGCTATTAATGAGATCAGTAAAAAAGTGCGAAATTTATGCCAAATCAGCCCGGCTGGCAAACACTTCATGGAAGATTTTCATGATGCGGGGGGCGTGTCGGCAATTGTGAAAGAATTGACCAAGCTCAAAGCAATTGACACTTCGATGCTCACCGTGACAGGCAAGACGATTGGCGAGAATGTTAAGGCGGCGCGCATACGCGACTCCAAGGTCATCCGGCCGATTGACAAACCGTACCACCCCACCGGCGGCATAGCGATTCTCTGGGGAAATCTCGCTCCCGACGGTGCTGTCGTGAAGCAGTCAGCAGTGCCCCAGGAAATGCTGCGTCATCGTGGGCCAGCACGTGTGTTTGAAAGTGAACCAAAAGCTGCAAAGGCAATTTTTGCTGGAAAGATTAGGCCAGGCGATGTGATTGTAATTCGCTATGAAGGACCCAAAGGCGGACCAGGTATGCAGGAGATGCTGACATGTACGGCTGCCGTGGCTGGCATGGGATTAGACAAAACAGTTGGGCTAATTACCGATGGCCGCTTTTCCGGCGGCACGCGAGGCGCAGCAATTGGTCATATCTCACCAGAAGCCATGGAGGGAGGACCAATTGCCATCCTCAAAGATGGAGATGTGATTGAAATTGACATTCCTAACCATAGGCTAAACGTCAAATTGTCGGAGCGGGAGATTCGCAGTCGGCTCAGTAAATGGAGACCACCCAAGCCAAAGATCACTCATGGCTACCTTGCTCGCTATGCTTCCATGGTTACATCTGCGAGCACCGGAGCAGTATTTAAACGGCCGGAGCACTGTGTCAAATAGCTAGTACACCATAAAACGAGCTGTAGGGGCTCATCCGCCGCGGCGGATGAGCCCCTACGTAGCTCTTGTCAGCTGGTAACCGCTGCCGCGGTGAGACTCTTTGTAATTCCCTGCAAGTTCACATGTCGAGTTAATGCGTGAAGGGGAGCAATAGTTTTTTTCTTGCAGGTGTTTTCAGAGACCATTATAGAATCTGTTATTGCACCACAAAAGGCTGTATCACTGGTGCACATCTTTCCCTAAGAAATCTCCAGGCGCAAATGGTAGCAATAAGACACACCTCACTCTATACGTGGCACGTGGAACATCACGCAAAGATGACGGTATTCAGCGGATGGGAGATGCCGCTCTATTATACTTCAATTACTGCTGAGCACCAGGCGGTTCGCAATCAGGCAGGCTTGTTCGACCTATGCCATATGGGGCGCATCCGCGTGAAAGGCAAAGACAGAGTCAAATTTCTCAATTACATGACGACCAACGATATAGAAGAACTAGGCATCGAAAAAGTCCATTACGCCTTTATTTGTAACCCGCAGGGGGGCATCATAGATGACGTCACGGTCTATAAGGCAAAGGACTACTGTCTTGTGGTCACCAATGCGGTAAATCGCGACACAGTACTCTCGTGGTTTCACCAGCATCGGGGGAAACATGCGGTTGATATTGAAGACGCAGGGTTTGGGCTAGGCATGCTCTCCATCCAAGGACCAAAGGCCCAGAGTATTCTGCAGCGGGTAACTCAAGCGCCACTCAATGATCTGGACTACTACGATTTTGTCATAACTCAGGTTACTCATGCCAAAACCATGGTGTCGCGCACTGGTTATACGGGAGAAGACGGGTTTGAACTCTATTTTGGTGCCCTGTATACGACGACACTCTGGGAAAAGCTATTACAAGTTGGTACCTCGGATGGGCTCGTGCCTGTTGGATTGGGAGCGCGCGACACGCTCCGTCTTGAGGCGTGTATGCCGCTGTTCGGCAATGATCTCACAAATTCTACTACGCCGTTGGAAGCTGGCCTGGGCAAATTCATCAAACTCGATAAGAAGGCATTCATTGGCAAAGAGGCGCTGGTCAACAGTAGTAATAGCGAACTCTCCAAGCGTCTGGCTGCCTTTCAGATGCTCGATCGCTCAATTCCACGTCAAGGCTATGAAATCCGGCACCAGGACAACACCATTGGCAACGTTACCAGCGGCACCTTCTCTCCCACTCTCCAGAAAGGTATCGGCATGGGCTGCGTGCACAATGTGCATTCAGAAGTTGGCAGCTCGATTTTTGTTATGATCAAAGGGAAACCTCATCCGGCAGAAATCATAAAGCGACCATTTTATAAGCGGAGGCGCACAGAATGAACCTCAATATTCCCGAAGATATTTTTTATACAAGAACTCACGAATGGGCGCGCGTGCACAATGATGAAGTGACGGTAGGCATCACGGCTTACGCGACTGAACAGATGAACAAGGAAATTGTAAACGTAGATCTGCCGACGGTGGGAACGCAGCTGGCGCAAAACGCCAGCTTTGGCGTGATTGACTCGGTCAAGGCAGCATTTGACCTTTATGCCCCAGTGGCAGGTGAGGTCATAGAAGTAAACCAGCAAGTCTTGGATGATCCGGCAATTCTGGCGGGCTCCCCGTTTCAAGAAGGATGGATGATCAAGATCAGAATGGGGAGCGCTGAGGATCTAAAATCCCTGTTGGCCCCTGATGATTATAGGGAATTGATTAAGAGCGAGGAATAGCATTGATTCCCTATCTGTGTAACACCCAGGCGCAACAGGCCGAAATGCTTCAGCTCATCGGAGCCCGTACCTCTGCGGACCTCTTTGCACATATTCCTCAGCATATCCGTTTACAGGCCCTCCCTTCTCTTCCTCTTCCGTTGTCCGAGATGGAACTGACGACCGCATTAAAAGCCCTTGGCACGAAGAACACTACAACCAGCCAGATACTCTCATTTCTGGGCGGGGGCATCTATGACCACTTTATACCGAGCACTGTTACCCATTTGGCCCACCGGGCAGAGTTTTACACTGCCTATACTCCTTATCAACCCGAGGCCAACCAGGGCCTACTTCAGGCATTCTTTGAAT
>CAZVVA010000024.1:1393-25525 GCA_964630455.1 uncultured Candidatus Sumerlaeota bacterium | reverse complement strand
GTACAAACGCCGTCTTCTGCTTATGCGGCAATTGCTCCACAATCTCAACTACCCGGCCCAGGCGCTCCCTGGCTGACACTCTGCTCAATGAACTCGCGCTTGTGGCTGCTAAACTTTGCGGTGCCTCGCTCAGCGACACCATCTCCCGCCCTCGATGCGAACGGATATAGTTCTTATACACGTTCACTGCAATCCGATAAAGCCAGGTATAAAGTTGCGATCTCCCGCTGAATTTCCCCGCCTTTTTATACAACAATACAAATGTCTCCTGAGCTATATCATCAGCCGCATCATGATCCCGAACCAACCGGAGCGCCAACGTATAGATGCGCTTCTGATATTTCTCCACCAATCGCGAAAAAGCCGCTTCGTCTCCCCGCAAAAATTCCCTGAGCAGCTCTTCATCAGAAAAACTCGTCATCGCGCGTTGCCATTTCGTCCTATATTTTAGACCCCTCGCACATAAAAACATTAAATCCCGCCGCCCCACTTCTGTCTCCATTTACCGCACAATACCTCCCGAGCACAAGCACCAAAAAGCCGCTCGTTCCATAATAACGCCCCCAATTAGCCCCCTCAGATACCAAATATAAGCTCACCCAGGCTTTTCGTCTTGACATATACAATACGCCAATGATTCCCTGATTGGCACATTTGGAGAGACCCCTGGCTACAAAGAGATATTATGTCTGATAATCCCAACAAGGCTTCCCTCAAACGTTGTAGAGGTGGGTTTCAAACCTGCCCTAACGCAAAAAGCCGCCAGGTAAGAATGCAATCTTTAAGAAAACACTTCGCTCCACTTTTCATATTCACGGCCCTTTTCTCTTGTACGACTGATTTTCCATGGGCCGTACCGGATTTTGAGAAAAGAGAACTAATAAGCTTCAGCAAGAATTTGGAAAACCCTGGTGAAGTACAACTCATATTGCCTGAATCCGCAACTAAACCTCATTCTCTAGTATTAGAAAACACTACTGAACAAACAATTAAAAATATCAAGGTGTTTTCGGAGATTGATACAAGTTCTGCAGACTCTATTGTAAAACATATTTATGCGAATGCGAAAAGCGATCGCGAAAAAGCCGAAGCTCTATGGGAATTCGTCATAAAGAAAGTTAAGCATTGGTATCCCGCAACGGGTGATAACGAGTGTCACGATCCGGTTAAGTTAATCAATATTTATGGATATGGATTTTGTGACGATACCGCCAGGGCGCTGGCCGGCTTATGGCAAACCGCCGGCTTAAAATCAAGGGTTTGGGGCCTAAGTGGACATGTAGTGCCGGAAGTCTATTATGACAACGAATGGCATATGTACGATCCTGACCACCGGGTTTTCTATTCAAAACAAGACGGAACCGTTGCCGGGACAGAATTTCTCGCGGATCATCCGGAACTCATAGAGAATACGAAAGATCCCGCTGGCTATAATTCAAAAGCGATGGCGAAGCTGTATGCTACTAAAGAAAACAATAGCCCTACTTACGGTATCACCCTGGGCCATAAACTTCTCCTTGATTTAATCCCCGGAGAAACTTGGGTTCGGTTTAAACAGTCAAAGCTGGGTTATATCAAAAAAATATACCCCAAATTGCCTGATCCTAAAACCTATTCCAATTCTATTTTTGTGTACAGTTTTGAGCCTCGGCTATCAAAACATAAAAGACTGCCGCCGAATATTGTAAATTTTAAACGTGCCGGCTGGCTAAGCAAATATTTGAAACCTTCTGATCCCTCCAAAGACTCGACAATTGTATACAATAAGAAATTTCCATTTGTCATCGTAAGTGCAAGCGTAACTCTTGAGCTTGTATCGAAACACGAGGACAATGTTGTAGCGGTTTTTCTTTCCAGAGACAAAGAAAAGGAAACGAAGATCGGTGAAATCAAAGGAAAGTTCAAAGGTGAGAAAATATATGCTATTCCAAAAGGGCAAATCAATGGAAAGTACAATTATAAAGTTACAATAAAAGCCAAAAGCCTTAAAGCACGCCACCTTAAGCTCAAGGATTTTCAAATAAAAACTATCTGTCAATCCAGTCCTTCGACTTTTCCCAACATAGACAAGAACAACAGTAAACTCTTGGTTTTTTTCGACAACAGCGGACTTTCCGTCACCAAAGGCAACTTGGCTCTTCACTATTATTGGGAGCGCAATTAAAAAAGACCTGCCCTTTGTCAGATCAGTTACCAGAATAAAGGCTCAAGACATATACCAACTCCAGTATTTTAGAACCTACACAACAAATTCCCCCTATTGCCGCATTTCTTATGTTTGATATTCTGTATAAAAACCAGCCCTTGACCCTTATTATTCCCTCTCCCCATAGGGCAGAGGATCAAGGTTTACCCGCCTCAGGCGAGGTGAGGTTGAAAATGCGCCTTGTGCGTAGGCATTGCCCTTCCTTTTTTTACTACCTGAAACACTAACTCGTTTGAGAAAGAGCCCTTCTTTTATGTGCTCTTAAACACTTGGGGTCTAAAGAATTTTTGAAAGAAGTCTATGAAGAGGCCGAGTACGGAGTTGACTTTCAGCTTGGGGAGTATTGCACAGAAGAACCCACTAGAACTTTTTTCATATCATTTGACAGAGTCTTAAATTTTCTGCCTTTTTACATCTTTCTTGCTTTTGGCACTCGGGAAAACAAAACTATTATCGATTATTTTACTCTTCCTTTTTTCCAAATAAACCTCGCGTCCCCTCTTTCAGGATACCAGTCTTTTCCTTAATCTCTTCAACGCCTTCCTTCAAAACACCGGATGCATCACCAATGCTTTCAAGGGCGCTGTCTAGGGATTTTTGTAGAGCTTCATCAAGATCTGGTGGGATGATGCCTTTGCCAGATTTGATGGCCTGGCTCAGAATTTCAGTAAAAAATACTTCCATTGCTTCAGCAATGCTCACTGGTTCTTTTTCCCCGCCAATGTCATTGAGTTCGATTCTTGGTAAAGGGAAAGAAATTTCTTTTCCCTGCAAAACCGGAGCAGACAGAGCTATTTGTGCCCCATCAACAATTACTTCTCCGATTCTAACATTCTTTTGCGATCCTTCAGGCGGCTCCTCTGCTTCTTTGCCTTCCAAACGAGAGGCATTTTCAACAAGCTGGCTTAGGTTGGATCCCTTGAACCCCTGCTCGAGCGTGATCTCTGGGCTTTTGATTGATACAAGCTTAATATTGGGTTCATCTGTTGTGAACGATTTTATGTCCACCCTTACTGTTACTTCATCAACCGAAAAGGCTTTCTCTGTTTTAAACCCTTCTGGATTTCCAATAACCAGTCCCTTGAGTTTCACGCTTCCCCCCAAAAGCGAAACTTTGGCCTTCTGAAGTGACACGTCAACTTGGAGTACATAAGAAAGAACCTTTTCAATACCTGCTTTGGCAATCGTATTAAGATTAGCAAAAAAGACTATGCCTGAAACTATTACTACAATAAATAAAACCGCAACTATTGAAATTATGATTTTTCTTACCTTCTTCCTTGCCATTATACTATCCCCCTTTCAAAAACAGCGTCCCCTCTACTCAAAGGGCTAAGAGTTGCTTCCTCATTAGATGTATGAATGTACCTAATCTACACTTTAGCAATTTCTAAACTAATTACCATACAGCCCGGGAAAAAATTTGGTCTTTTTACAAGGACCCCACTTTCTTTTATGTCATTCTGAGTCCGCCTGTGGTGGACGAAGAATCTCTTAAAGCAACTATTTACAGGAGATCCTTCGCGGAGTTTATCCTGAGAGAAGCTGAAGGGCTCAGGATGATGTGACACTGCATTGTCTTAGAGCGAATTGAACCCTCGGGATAATCTCGATTTTTAGCCATTTTGCTCAACTTGACCAAAATGACGATAAATCCTGCACACCAGGAGCAATCAATATTAAAAGGGCCAGAAATCGCTAAAGTCTAGATTCTTATACATAAAAGATGGCAATTTTCTCGCGCTAGTGTCAAGCACAGTTTCTTATGTCACAAAGTCTTGCACAAAACTATCAATCCCAAAAACATCCTCAGCTGCGGGCCCGACATTTTACTATCTGACTTCCCGCGCAGCTGCAAATTCTTCGGTCAGGCTAGAGAGTATTGCCGCGGCTGCCCAGGGCAAATACCGTTTCCACACACCCCCATCCGCAGGCGTCCCGCCTTGCAGGGCATCAGTGTGAAGAAACTGCTCTGTGACCCAGCCGATCTTGCCGAATCCAAATTCGCCATCCTTGAGGTTCACGCACCCGAGACCGAGATAGAACGAGTCGCGCAGCCGATCAAGGTAGTACGTATCGCCGGTCTTTTTGTACGCATACCAAATCTCTGCGAGAATCATATTGCTCATCGGGTGAAGATGAATGTTACACGAGGAGGCAGAGTTGCTACCAATGCTTCGCCAGTTAAGCCCCCGCAGCGGCTCGTTCTCCAAAAACGTATTGTATGCCCACTTCCACGAAAGGTCGAAGTGGATACTGCGCTCCAGGTGTTCAAGATAAACGGGATTGCCAGTCGCTTCGTGGAGATGCCGCTCCGCAATGCACAACCCTAGATTGCCTTCCATGTCTACGCTTTTCTCAGCATCGAGCGGCGTTCCCCAGGGCTCAAGAGTTGCCAGCCAGTCGAAATAAAACTTTTCGCTGCGGATTGCCGCCCGAAGGAATTCCTCTTTACCGCTCAGCTGATACATCAAGACACACGACGGCAAAAACCAGCAGCTGCCGAATCCCTCGATATCAACCGGCGACCCGTCTTCTGATGAAAAGGAACCCGGAAAACTCCCATCCGCTAGCTGATAGCGAATTGCCTGGCGAAGAATTTTTTTCACTGCGATTAGCCAGAAACGCTTCTGGATTTTCTCCTCCGGCGTAAGCTCTTGATATGACCTGAGGATGAAATACGCTGCCTGACCATTAGTATAGGCAAGGTGTTCACCGCCAGTCCAATAAGTCCACCAGCCGCGAGTCGTCCACTTGCCCTCTTTGAAGCAGTCATAGAACATATTTGCGCGCGAGTTGAAGCCATCACGGCAGAGTGTATCAATTGCGGCGATAGCAACTGCGCGCCACCGCGGCTCTTCGTAAATCTTTCCCGCACGAAGCAACGGATATGCAATCATCATTCCGCCAGTCCACCCAATATCGCACTCATCGCTCCCATCAATTACACGGAAAAGCCCTGACGCAGTAGTGACCGCGTCCTGCACAAGCGCATCGGAGATAAGTCGTACGGCCTCGGAGGGAGATGTGCGGCGCATCGGCTCCTGGCGAAGGAAATAGTAAAACACCCTATCCGCCTTCTCATACGCGAAAAGGTCGCTAGCCGGGGCAACATAAATAACACTCTCAAGAGTCAGGACATCATTAGCCTTACCGCGGATAAACCCGTAGTTGGGCCCCTCTTCCCAGCGTGGTGCTATGCGCGGAGAGCAATTGCCGTTATAGCGAGCGGGAAAATTCTTATAACCTAGCGTCAAATAGAGCGTGTCCATCTCTTTTTGCGAGGTGTCAATCGCCAGCCCATTATAAAAGAATCTGTCTGGGGAAAGCCGGATACCCTCGGGAGCACAGAGCGCAAGAATCCAGCCATCATAAATTGCCATAACCGCGCTGTGGCTGCTGCGATCGCTACGGAAAAAGAAAACAGAACTCTCGGGAATACCCGGCGAGGATTTGTAGGCGAGCTGCGGAAATTTGCCGTCAGAAATGGCCTGGTTGTTGGTATTGTAAATGTATCCCGGTACGAGAAAGAACGGCTTCGCTTTAGCTCGGAGAGAATAGGGACGCAATAAAATAAAACTCGCTGGCTTCTCAAGCGTAATCGTAAGCCGCGACTTTATGATCGGTGAACCGTGAAGCGTCTCGATTTGGGACGTCTCTTCAAAACTCCCGAGCGAGCTCAATTTCCCCGTTATAGTCAGACTTTTTGTTGCCGTAGTGAGCTGAGAGAAACGTTTTGTGTTTTGTCCTTCCGAAGCGATACTATCTAACGCGAGACTCGTCGAGCTAATCGGGATTTCTTCGGGAGGCTTCCCTTGCTGCTCGAGCAAGAAATATGCGTCGCCTCTGCCAATACACCCCATCAGGGTTCCATTGAAATAGATTCCCAGCCTGTTTGCTACAGCATCGTATCTCAAATACGCCGTCTCAAGCGGCGTTGCAACGGAGGGCCGCCCAGCATAAAAAAACGTACTAACAATAAAGAAGAAGACAACTACGAGTCGGCCTCTCGCCGATCTGTTGCAACTGCCAGTACCTGTCAATGCCATTGAAAACAACTCCAGCATATTCGTTTCAAGAGAATGCGTAATTTACCAACACCCACATATACCAAGCAATAAATTCATATCCGCTCAATGTCTAGCAGAAAACGGTAAAACCAATGAAGATCGCTGGACTTATATTCAAGAAGTCGGATTATACGATATTTACCGCTTGCATTGCCGCACCCATTAATGATAAACACACTAAATAGATAGGCGGGCATAGCCGCACGAAAACTGCACTGGATCGACATGGCATCCAGGCAGAGCCGAGTAGCTGTTAATCTTGTCAATCTTGTAAATCCTGTCTAAAATATTTTGACATGATTAACAGGATTTACACGATGAATAAAGAGTTCAATGGACCGACTGCACCTGCTCTCCGAGAGGAGAAATACAGTCGTTAATCTTGTCAATCCTGTCCAGAATATATGGTAAAGGGGGGAATTATGCTATTCAGCAAGGAATACTATTTGATCGTATTGATCATTGAACTAGTCACCTTCCCAATTCTTTTTGGATTGTTCATAACTCGCCTTATCAAGACTATCAGGAGTGTGCTTGACCATAGCATAAAGATTTCGCCCCGGAACTGCCTGGTTCCTGGAGTCATCTTCACTCTCTATTTCTCCGGCTTTCTATACACACTTTTATCTAATATCGGCCGTATTGAAGATATTGTATTCCCTGTCGCGGGGATTCTTGTAGGACTCTTTGGAATTTATAGTGAACTTGGCAGAGGCAGATTTGTTAAAGGTGGCAAGGGCACCTAATTATTTGCAAAAATAAGCCAGAATAAAGAGCGCATAAACTAAGAAGATTCCGAGAAGATTGGGCGCGAATGCGGGCACAGGTTAAGTAAGAGCGGGATTGCAGAAAGCAGGCGAGGGAAAAATCAGGAAAAACAGCTATACGGCCCGACGTGTTTCGTAGAAAAACTAGAAACGCTCCTCAACCGTTGTCTGAAGCGTCAGAAACCGGGAAGCAAAAGGCGAAATCCATAACCCGTCCCCTTTATGTCCCCCTTTATGTCCCTTTATGTCCTTGCCAAACCTTGCTTCCTCTCCCCTTGTGGGAGAGGATGGAGGTGAGGGGGATTATTGCGCGAGCAAAATGCTAACTCATTTGAAAAAGAGCATATTTCGTAAGCCCAATTCCCCTGCGTCTCTCAGCCTTTGGGGAACGCAACCAGCGGCCACTCGCAATGGTTCTCAACACCACTACTTCCTTACCTTTTTCCTTGCCAAACTCCGCCTCTCCATGATATTCTTTTCCCCCAAACGTCTGGGAAGCTAAAGACGGGTCTTGCTCGCAATCATACGCAACCCTTATGAAAAGGGCCACGCCATGAAGGAAAGAATTATTATTGAAAAAGGCGATATTACGAATATGGAGGTTGACGCCGTCGTCAACGCCGCGAATACGGATCTCATTCTCGGTGCAGGAGTGGCAGGCGCAATCCGCCGCAAAGGCGGACCAACTATTCAGAAGGAGTGCAACGAGCACGGCCCTGTCGCTCTTGGCCAGGCTGCTATCACTGGTGCAGGCGATCTTCCTGCACGCTATGTCATTCACGCTGCCAGCATGGGACGGGAAAGCCTCACCACCGAGAAGTCCCTTGCCGACTCTACTCGTAACAGCCTCCTCCGTGCCGAGGAAAAAGCTCTCAAATCAATCGCATTCCCTGCAATTGGCACTGGCGTGGCCGGCTTTCCTGTAGATCGTTGCGCTGAAATTATGCTTCAAGAAACCGTCCGCTTCCTCAAAAAGAGTAAGTCGCTCGAGAGGATATACTTTGTTCTATTCGACGACCACGCATATAATGTTTTTAAGGCAGCTTATGACAAACTCAAGGGATGAGTTGCAGGCTTAGTACACAGTGTCCGATTTCCGTTCTCTGGCGAACGACTGCGTACATGACTGTAACCCAAAACCTACGCTGCATCAGGCCAGCAAGGCACCAACTTACCATGAAATGTTTTCTGTAATACAAATAATATCAATGATATATCTCCCAATAAGCCGATGCATTTAAGTCTAAATGCTCTGGCGTGGATATTGCAAATAAGTCCATTTAGTTGAACGGCGCCGCTGCCGTTACAAAGTAAATCATATTAGCAGAAAGGAGGTATTACCACAATGCGTAAAAGGCACATTGGTATTTATATCCCGTTGATTTTACTGGTGTTAGGCCTCGCCCTTGGTCTCTATGCCCAGGACTCTCGGGAGGACCCTAATCATCGTACAGGTCAAATTCTCCTTTTCGGCCCGGAACGCTACGAGATCATTGACCAATCGCCAGCGTTCTTCTCTGATAGCTTTGAGGTTACAGTGCCTGGTCAATGCCATCTGCTGGTTCTCAATGGTGTCGGGAGAAACTGGTTTCTCCCTGATTTACTCACGGGCAACCGCGTTACAAGCGGGAGTATCAGCATTAATGGCCACCTCGTCGTTACTCCCCGGGACCTGAACAGCCGAAGACCAGTGGTTCAGAAGCCAATCATGCTCGAGCCAGGTACAAAGACCATTGATACGGTAATCCAGGGCGACCCCGGTAGCTTCATCACAGTTGCTCTGTGGCAAGTCCCACCCCTTTCACCTGTCTTCTGTGCTGGAAAACTGGTGCTGCCCTACGGCACTATCCAGGGTGACAACGGGCTGATTCTCTACATTCGTAACAACAATTTCCTCCATCCGCGCCAGCTTCGCCTGCTCTTTTTTAAGCCGGATGGGGCACCTGCCGGAATGTCTGAACTCCTGACTATCCCGCGAAATGGCGTTTTAAAGCTAAGACCTGAGGAAGTGAACACCATATTGCCGTCCTGGATAGAAGGGAGTATAAGCATTATCTGGATGGGACGCGGCCGGATAGACCTCAATGGCTACGCGGTGCAAATTGACCCGCTTGGCAGAAAGACCGTGCTGCCGATTATTCGCTATCCGATTCCGTCTGGCGAGGATATGGAGTAGCAGTGGTTCAAAAAATATGCACGCCCTAAGGGCATAACTCAGCCGACCGTATAATGAATCCCGGCTTCTCCTGTGCGGGTGTCGAGCAGGAATAGCCGGGATTTCTTTTGCTTTCTCTTCTCGTCTCTCTTCGAGTTTGACTTACCACAAGAAGTATACGAAGCGCTGGACCTGAAAATAATCAGCCACAAGACGATAAAGTATTTTCTTGAATTCTGAAATTACACCTGATAAGTACAACCTGCTTGTCTGAGATTTGATGGAAAAGCATGAATTGGAGCGTTTTTTTTCTGGAGGATCCGAGCTACGATGCCAACGTATGAATACCAGTGTAAGCAATGCAAGGGCACATTTGAGTATTTTCAATTCATCGGTGAGCCGCCAAAGACAAAATGCGAAGCGTGCGGTGGTAAATTAACAAAGCTCCTCTCTTCCGGAGCAGGACTGATCTTCAAGGGCTCCGGCTTTTATGCGACTGACTATAAAGCGAAGGAGGGGAAGAAAAAAGGAGAGCATCCCGACGAGACATCACCCAAGGTCGAGGCAAAGCCTGGGAGCAAGGCAGAAGACAAGAAGAAGGGCAAGCCAGGTGCGAAATCCTCGAAGGATAAAGACTAGGAGGGCCAACTTCGCAGAGAATGTGTTATGCGCCAATGCAAAGTGAAAAATGCAAAAATCAAAATGCAAAATGTAATGAAGGAAATGATTTTGCTCTTTGCATTTTGACAGTTTCATTTATCATTTGCCGAGGTGACGATCCGTAGAATCCTGGTCTTTTCAGGCGAGAGGCTGTATTGGAATGAAGGCCGCGGTAGTGCGGATGTTTCACGTGAAACAGTATTGCTAACCATAATTCACAGTGTTTCACGTGAAACAGCTGGAAGTCCCAATAGCCAAAATCCAGCTCGAGCGTAAAGGGTCGAAATGGCAATAGTCCTCGGGATTACAAATCAAAAAGGCGGGGTAGGGAAGACAACAACAGCTGTTAATCTGGCAGCCTGCCTGGGCGCGGCCCTGCACAACACCCTCCTTATTGACATGGACCCTCAGGGAAACGCCACCAGTGGCGTTGGCGTGGATAAAAACAGCCTTGAAAACACGATCTACGATGTGCTCCTGAATGAGGCTCCCGCAAGCGACGCCATTCTCAAGACCACCTTTGATAACCTTTCGGTTCTGCCTGCAAATATTCAGCTAATCGGAGCTGAGGTTGAGTTGGTCCCCATCCCATTTCGCGAACAGCGCTTGAGACTCGCAATCCACGATATCTGCGACTCATTTGACTATATTGTAATTGACTCACCCCCATCGCTCGGCCTGCTCACTATTAATGTCCTCACTGCGGTTCACAACGTCATAATCCCGGTTCAATGCGAATACTATGCGCTGGAAGGGTTGTCTCTGCTTATGGAGACGATTCAGCGCGTCAGCCAGAACTTCAATCCCAGACTCAAGCTCAGCGGTATCCTGATGACAATGTCGAATTCGCGAACCAACCTCTCGCAGCAGGTGATTGACGAGGTGAAGAACTACTTTGGCAATGTTGTTCTCAAGACCATTATTCCACGAAGTGTTAGGCTGAGCGAGGCTCCCAGCTTTGGGAAGCCGATTATTTTTTACGATTTCCGGTCCTCTGGCAGCGCATCGTATATTGACCTCTGCCAGGAGATTATACGCCTGAATGAAGAGATCAGCCCATCAGTGTCAGAACAGGATGTAGGGCCGCTGACTGATCAGCCGGCGGAGACAAAAGAAGGCTTCGCCCTTGACTCTGGAGAATAGCCCAAATAGTCTTGTAGTCAGGGCAGTTCGTGAGCTGCCCCTACCATTTCTGGAGGCGTTTGCCTCAATTGGGCAAAACCGCCAGTAGCCATAACCAGACGGCCGCCATCCGGTACAGCTGCTGTCTGGGAGAGGAGACTGAGATTTATGAAAAAGCGTGCCCTGGGAAAGGGTCTTAATGCCCTTATTCCAAAGGTCGAAGACATTATTGAAGATGAAAAGAAGAGGGCCGTGCAAGAAATTCCCATTGATCAGGTGCAGCCCAATCCATACCAGCCGCGCCATCAGTTCAACAGCAAGACCATTCAGCAAATGGCTGAGTCAATCAAGACAAAGGGACTGCTTCAGCCGATTGTGGTGCGGCGCGTGGACGACCGCTTCCAGCTGGTTTCTGGCGAGCGGCGCCTTCGGGCTGCAAAGATAGCAGAGCTCGAGCGTATTCCGGCACTCATTGTTGAAGCGACGGATAATGAGGTTCTGGAGTTTGCCCTCATTGAAAATCTACAGCGAGAAGACCTGAATCCAATTGATGAGGCAAATGCCTATAGAGCTCTGGTTCAGCATTTCAAGCTAACACAAGACGAGGTTGCCAAGCGCGTGGGAAAGGAGCGCTCGTCTGTGGCGAACACGCTGCGGCTTCTTTCCTTGCCAGTGGAAATGCAAAAGGACGTAGAGCAGGAAAGGCTAACGCCGGGACATGCCCGGGCAATTCTCTCCCTTGAAAATCTATCTCAACAGCGGCAATTGAGGTCTTTGATACTCGCCAGAGAGCTATCAGTTAGAGAGGCAGAGCGAGAAGCCAGGCGAATTGCTGAAGGAAGGCGTGCGAAAAGGGGGAGAGTGCCGCAGAGAGATCCGCATCTTGCACAACTGGAAGAGCAGCTTCTGGCCAGGCTCGGCACAAGGGTCCGAATCACCCCAAGCTCAAAGACAAAAGGGAAGATCGAGATACATTACAGCTCACTTGAGGAAATTGATAGAATATTGTCAATTATAGGTTTAGATGTTCTTTAGTGTATAAATATGAAACATCCTTTTTGCATGTAAAATTCATTCTCTATTACCAGCTTCACCGCAATAACAATGAAAAGCTCCCTTTTTCATATTACGATTCCTTGCTTGATTATTGCTTTCCTGGGAATATTTCCCTCGAGTCAAGACAATAAGGCAAAAGAAGAACTTAAACAGGCTTCTGAACTTGTGAAATTGGCGCAACAGGCTGAGCAGACAAGTTATTCAGATGCTTTCAAGCTCTACAAAGAAGCGGTGACAAAAGTGGAAAGTATAACATCAAAATATCCTTCATCAAAACTGGCGGGAAAGATTCGCAGAGGCAAGGCTAAGATAGAACGCTATAGAATCAATGAATTTAAAGAAACCATTGTTCCCCAGGCAGAGATGAAAGCTGATGCCGAACAAAGTCCCCTTGCCTGTGCTGTTCTTGTAGCCAAAACAATGGCGGATGGCCTTTCGAAAGCCTGGGCGTTGGCTGAGATCGCTGGCAAGTATATACAGATGGGACAAAAAGATAAAGCCTCCGAAATATTATCCCATGCCCTTGGGATAGCTGAAACAATAGACTCTGCAGATGCGAAAGTCTTGGCTGTGGCTATAATTGCTGTCAAGTATGCAGAAGCCGACCAATGCCAGAAGGCCCTAGAAGTATCTGGCACAATAGAGAATGTACGCCACTTGAAACCCTGGGCGTTGGCTAGCATCGCTAGCCAGTATGCGAAAGCCGGGCAAAACGATAACGCGTCTGAGACATTCTCGCAGGCCATTGAGATAGCTAAAACAATAAGGAATCCCGCTTGGAAAGGAAGAGCATTGGCTGAGATAGCTGCCAAATATGCGGAAGTTGAGCAATACGACAGGGGCCTAGAGATCGGCAAAACAATAGAGCGTGCGGATTGGAGAGCAAAGGCCTTGGCTGAGATAGCTGGGAAGTACGCAGGGGCCAGCCAAAAGGATAATGCCCCTGAGATACTTGCCCAAGCTCTTCAGGTGGCCAAAAAAGTAGATGATGATGATCAGAAAGTCTGGGTGCTGACTGAGATAGCTGGCAAGTACGCGCAAGCTGGGCAAAAAGATAAAGCATCCGAGATATTGTCACTAGCCCTTGAGGTAGCCAAAGCAATGCAAGACGGAGAGAATGCCGATTGGGATAAGGTCCGGGCATTGACTGAGATAGCTGGAGTCTATGCGGAAGCGGGACAGAAAGATAAGGCCACTGAGATATTATCCCTAGCCCTTGAGATAACTGAAACAATAGAGAATCCTCACTCGAAAAACTTCGCCTTGCATCCGATTCCTGGCAAGTACGCAGAAGCTGGGGAATACGAACAAGCTCTTCAAGTAGCTAAAAAAATAAACGTTTCGTATTTTAGAGACTTTGCGTTGGTTCAGATAGCTGACGAGTATATAGAAGTCGGACAATACGAGCAGGCCCTGAAGGTAGCCAAAACAATAGGTATTTCTGATAATAAAGCAAGGGCCTTATTTAAGATAGCTTACAAGTATGCGGAAACTGAAGAAGAGGTGGATGATAAAACAAGGAGCATTTTGCACGAAATCATAAGATACGCGGAAGCGGTTCAATAGGAGAATGAAAGTGTAATGAAAGACCTTGACTGAGGAAAGCGCGTGTATCGTCTTCATCGCCTAACAATGCTTCTGCGGTTCGCAAAAATGCAAAACGTCATACTGGCGTATTTCACAAAGTGGAATTGCTGTTGATGCCGCGATTAAATTTTTGCCCGACTTAAAGGCATCTTAGAATTGTCCGCCGCAGGCGGGTAAATTCTTCCGGCAGATCTTAATGGCAGTTGAAAAGGAGTCTGAGGCTCATGAATCCAGTTCACTTGGTTTTACTCTCGATCGTACAGGAAAGCGTTCTTCCCATGCTGCAGAGTCAGGCGCGCGTCGGCTGGCTTGGTGTTGACATTATTTCGGCGTTCAAATCAACAGATCTTGTTGGGCATGCGTGCCTGATTGTGCTGGGGATGTTTTCTGTAATCTCCTGGGCGATTATTGGCTACAAGTTTCTGCATATATATCAGGCGACGAAGCAGACCGACGAATTTACGGAGAGTTGCATGGGCGGAGGCGGAAGTCTGGATGATGCGTACAAGAGCGCAGCAGACTATCCCGACAGCCCGCTGGCGCTGGTCTTACGCGAGGCATACGTTGAAGTGCAAATGGAAAACTGGTACAAGGATGACTACGGCCTGGATCTGAACACGCGTGTGGACATTGCCAAGGTTGGAACTGAGCGAGTGATGGAGCGAACGATATCGGGTGAGATTTCGAATCTACAGAGCTATCTAATTTTCCTGGCGACTACTGCGCACGTCTGTCCATTTATCGGGCTTTTTGGCACGGTCTGGGGCATTCTGGGTTGTTTTCAAAGCCTTGGCACACAGGGGGCGTCTGCGGTGCAGGCTCTGGGACCGGGCATCTCCACAGCCCTGAGCACCACAGTGGCGGGTCTGGTGGCAGCGATCCCAGCGGTCATTTGCTATAATTATCTCACGAACAAAGTTCAGATTCTCATAAGTCGTATGGATTCCTTTGCCCTGGAGCTCTCAAACATCATCCAGAAGCAGTTATTGAAGAGAGGTAAGAAGGGATGAAGCGGCATCATCGCGATCTACCTATTCTTTCTTCTATCAACCTAACGTCACTGCTCGATGTTACGTTCATGCTGCTTATCGCCTTTATGGTCATTGCGCCGCTTTTAAAGTACGGCCTCAGGCTGGAGCTGCCTGAAGTAAAAACGGCAAAGCGGCTTGAGCAAAAAACCACATTTACAATCACGATTCAGAAACGTTTGGACGAAGAGGAGTCCGAGCGCATTTATCTAAATGACAAGCGTGTGACGTTGGATGAGCTTACGGAAGAGCTGCATGCGAATTACGAACGTGCACGGAACATTGACGTTGTGATCGAGGCAGACAAGAGTGCCTCGTACGGCAGATTTGCACAGGTGATGGCGGCGGTGCAAGACGCAGGGGTTGAGAACATCGGGATCGTGACACAGCCCGTAACGAAGAAACCTAGTGCTAGATAGCTGTGTGCATCTGCGGTTTCAATAATAGACCAGACCAAATGACATTATAAACCACAGATGAACACAGGTGGACAGGGGTCTTTTCAGGCAGCACAAGAACTTATGAAGAGTCATAATCCAATCCGAAGGCACCTGTCTACTGTCTACTGTTTGCTGTCTACTTCATACTATTGGCTGTGAGTAGTGATGATGTTTGGGATTCTGCAAAGCGAAGATCGGCTGTTATGGCGACTCGCTCTCATTTCAGTTGTGGGTCATGTGTTGGTGTTTCTCGTGTTCGTTGGTATGAACATTGCGCGGCCGTCCTATCGGCGCATCGTACCATTTCGCATGGTGCATCTCTACAGTGTTACCAAGCCAAAGCCTCTGGCCACAAAGGTTCAAAAGCCTCGACCTGTTGTCAAGCCGAAGCCCAAGGCAACCCCGAAGCCCAAGCCGACTCCGAAGAAAATTGTTCAACAGGCAAAGAATACTCCTACGCCAGCGCCCAGAAAGCCAAAGGCAACGCCGAAGCCAACACCCCGGCGAACGCCGCGGCCACGCTCTACGCCAGCACCAACGCCCCGCCCCGCTGTCCAGCCCGTAGCAACGCCTGTCCGTACTCTTCCAGCTCCCCAACCACGGCCGGTCACGTTCGAGAAAGTTGATCTGCCGGACTTTTACTTTCAGAGTGCGCTAGCGAAGATCGAGGGCAATTTCCACATTCCCAGGCATCTTAAGAATCTACCCGCGACAACCAGGGTGGAGTTCACTG
Organism: uncultured Candidatus Sumerlaeota bacterium; assembly: GCA_964630455.1. GTDB lineage: Bacteria > Sumerlaeota > Sumerlaeia > MWCT01 > JAUWMI01 > JAUWMI01. The sequence continues at coordinate 9,701 of CAZVVA010000024.1, read as the reverse complement.
TTTTGCGTGACGGCACGATTACCAATATTCGCATTACCAAGCCCTCGGGCAATGCACAACTGGACGAATTCGCGGTGCGCAGCCTGCAAGTCACGAGCAGTCTCGGGCCGTTGCCCGACACTGTTAAGCGCAATTACGTTAATCTGAGCGTGACGTTCGACTTCAGCATTATGCAATAAGGTAGGCGGTAGGCAGTAGGCAGTAGACAGTAGACAGTAGACAGGGAGAGACGCGAAAGAATTGTGCAGAGGCATAGCGAAGTGTCTCAGTGCGATTATCGCGCAAGAAGTCTGCGCACGGAGTTCTGATTCGCTTCATGGAAACCGGAAAGACAATCCTACTGCGCAATGGCCATATCTATACGGCGAATCCGCAGTGCTCGACAGCCTCATGGATGGTAATATGTGGCAATAGAATTCTCGCAGTGGGTAATGAGCGGAGTGCAAACCCGATTGGGTTTACGCCAGACCAAGAGATTGATCTCATGGGAGCAACAGTAGTGCCTGGATTTACTGATGCGCATATTCACTTTCGCTATTTTGCCGAGAAGCTGGAGCAGGTTGACCTCTCGGGTGCACGAAGTGAAGAGGGTGCGATCGAAATACTCAAGCGTAGCCCGATAAGCAAACAGCGGGGGTGGGTGCGCGGGTTTGGTTGGAGCCATAATCAGTGGGTGCGGCCAGAGTTGCCCACGCGCGCTTCGCTTGACCGTGTGTTTCCGGATGTGCCGGTGGCGCTGAGCAGTAAGTGTGGGCATCTTTTGTGGGTAAATTCCACTGCATTGCAGCAATGCGAGATCACGAAATCCACACCAGCGCCTCCCGGTGGAGAGATTGCGCGCGATCCTGAGACAAATGAGCTGAGCGGCATTCTCAAAGAGACGGCTATTGAGCTGGTGTTGGATCGGATAGGGCATCCGAGCATCGAGGCGCTGAAAGAGATGTTCGAGGGCGCGTGTCGCATGGCGAATGAGTGCGGCATCACGTCAATTCATAATATGGAAGATCTCGATAGTTTTCAGACGTTTCAGGAGCTGGCGCGTGAGAAACGTTTGCACGTGCGAGTAACGTTTTACCTGCCATTGGACAGTCTGGAGGATCTCATCAATCTGCGGTTGCAAAGCGGGTTCGGCGATGAATGGCTGCGGGTCGGTGGTATAAAGCTTTTTGCTGATGGCTCACTCGGTGGCCGCACAGCGTTCATGCTCGAGCCATTTGAACATGAACCTTTGAACTCAGGCATGTGTGTGATGACGGAGAAAGAGCTGGAAGACGCAGTTGAGCGAGCGAACACTCATGGGCTCAGCGTAGCGGTACACGCGATTGGCGACCGAGCAGTGCGGGAGACGCTCCGGGCATTTCGCAAATCAGTAAGATCCGCAGGCAAAAAGAGCCGAGTCGGGATGCGCAATCGTATTGAGCATTTCCAGCTGATTCATCCGGATGATCTGGCACTGGTGCGAGAGCTCGACATTGTGGCGTCTGTGCAACCGGTGCATCTTTGCAGCGACATGGGTGCAGCGGATAATTTCTGGGGTCGGCGCGCACGCTATGCGTACGCATTTAAAAGCCTTGGGGACGCTGGTGCTGCGCTGGTTTTTGGCTCAGACGCGCCGGTGGAGCCTATGAACCCATTGCTTGGGTTTCATGCAGCGGTGACGCGCAAGAATCTCGCCGGTGAACCAGCGGCTGGATGGTATCCGGAGGAACGGCTCGGACGCGATGAGGTGCTTGCGGCTTACACGAAGCAGCCGGCCATGACGGTAGGCGAATTTCACATGAAAGGAACGATCGAGCCATGCAAGTTGGCTGACTTTGTAGTGCTTTCCGGGGATCCACTATCAGTTCCAGAAGAGGCACTCCTTGAGATTCGCGTGCGTGCAACCGTGGTTAATGGCGAGTGCGTCTATGGAACCCTGGGGGAGATGTAGCCCGGGCTGCGAGGTACACGGGAGTACAGCAGCGTGTGGTGAAACGGAAGAAGTGGAGTGGCGGACCTGGCTACGGAGGCGCCTGGCGTGGATCATAAGCAAGACGTTACTTCGCCTAGGCGAACAGCGAAAGAGGAGGTACGGCGGTGAGACGATATTACTCTTCTGAGACATTTCTTGTTGTCATTGTAATGCTTTTTCTCTGTGGGTTGACCTGCGTTGCAACGGCACAAGCGAGCGACCTGGCAAGCCTACAAGCCGAGCTTACGACGATTATTCAGGAGACCGACCTGAAAGAAGGAACTGTGGGCATACGGGTGGAAGACGTGGCTTTGCCGAAGCTGCTCTATGACCATAATGGCGACATTCCCTTGAAGCCTGCATCTTGTAACAAGCTTCACACTTCCGCTGCTGCGCTTTACTATCTTGGCTCAGGCTACACCTACACTACACGGGTTTATTATAGCGGTCAGATAAGGGGGAAGAAGTTGGCAGGAGACCTGATTGTAGTAGGTTCAGGTGATCCAACAATTTCCGGCCGTTTTCAGGAAAACAACCGCGACGTGACCAATACGTTGCGCGACTGGGCAAATGATATCAAGAAGGCAAAGATCAGGATTGTAACCGGCGATTTAATCGGCGACGACGATAACTTTGACGACGTCTACTTTGGCAAGGGATGGTATCCGAAGGAGCGAGGCGAGTGGTACTGCGCGGAGATCTCGGCGCTGTCGTTTAACGATAACTGCATTGACATGCTCTGGAAAGGGGCGCGCAAGCAGGGCAGGGCGGCGAAGTTTACGTTGAATCCCCAGACAGACTACGTGAAGCTCCTCAATAATGTGACCACGGGTGAGGCAAAGGGCTCGGCAGACCTTTCGTATTCACGCGGGGATAAGAGCAACACGATAGCTGCAAAGGGGAGTGTGCCGGCAAAAGGTGAGAAGTACGACTCTGCGGCGATTTACAATCCGACACTTTTCTTTGTCACAGTTTTTAACGATGTACTGCGCGATAAGGGCGTCAAGGTACAAGGTAAGCCGCGCGACATTGATTCGCTCTCAGATGAAAAAAAGGCTGAGCTGCGCCAGAACCTGCGGCAGATTGCCTTCTTTATCTCGCCACCCATGTCGGAGATTGTGAAGGTCATCAATCGTCGCAGCCAGAATTTCTATGCTGAGCAGGTGCTCAAGAGCCTGGGGGCAGAAGTGAAGGGTGAAGGCAGTTTTGAAGCTGGCGTGGAGGCAGTACAGGAGTTCCTCCACAAGGAAGATATCTACAAGCCCGGGCATATTCTGATTGACGGATCGGGATTGTCGTACCTGAATCGGGTGTCGGCGCATCAATTGGTGGATTTGCTGCGCTTTATGGATGGGCACAAAGAGGGCGCAGTGTTTTTCGATTCGCTGCCACGGGGGGGCCAGGCCGGGGCGAGTCTCCGCACGCGATTTAGGGACACGCCGGAAGAACGGGCCGTTGAGTCGCGTATTCTTGGAAAGACCGGCTACATTGGAGGCGTGCATTCGCTCTCGGGTCTTGTTACGAATGCTGTGGGCAAGAAGATGTTCTACTCAATTATCGTAAATGACTTTGGGTGTCCGAACAAGGTGGCGCGGGATCTGATTGACACGCTGGTAGTGGCTCTTGCGTCGTCTGAAGTAATCTGACTTGCTCGCCTGACCTGGCGAGAAGACGACCGCCCTGAGACTTATGATGATCTAACTCGCCTTCTTCCTTAGTTACTAGGACAGGCTATCACCTACACGCAGCGATCCTCCCTGTAACAATTAGCGCACGGCAATTGCTTTTTGCAATAAAGCATTGCAATTTACATCTGACGTTCTGGTTTTATGCTTTCTGTGTATTTTTTGCCTGGCAGTATAACCCCTGTGTTTGCAAACGTACATACAAAAATCAAGAAATGAATACATCCTGGTATAAATATTGCGTCATAATAGTGCTGAAGAGGTAACAAGCAGATGAAGCTATACCGTTGCATAGTGAAATGCGGACATGCGGGAAGCGGGAAGTACACTGAGAGGTCGGTGTACGTGCGAGCAAACAATATCATGGATGCTATGGCGAAGGCGAAAAACTTCCGTGGAGTGAAGAAGGGAAACCTCTTCAAAACCGGTGCCAGCGTGCTCACCATTAGTCCTGAAACTGGCTAAACGTCGTCTCTCTTCGTATTTCCCCCTGTTAATCCGTTTCGCGTAATATTCTCAACGCCCGCGGGATCATAAGGCCTATTTCTGCATCCTGCCGTGGAAGTTGGTATGACTTGCTTTTCCCTGCCGAGAGTCTAATCCCAACCCTCTAGCAGCGTTACGATGTCAGGGTTTATCCGCCTGAGGTGCAGTCATCTGTTTGCTTGCTTTTTTGAGCTGCGTTGCGCTCGAAACTCTGCCCTAATTTTGTTGAGGGCCTGTTTCTGAGTTATAATGTCAAGGGCAGTGAGGGCCAGAGTCTTTACAACACGCAGAAGCTCGCGATTGGCACGGGGACTAATAGCGGCAATGGCAAACTCCCGAGAATGGCCCGGCGTTTCTGGGTCAGTTATTGCAATTGAGGGATGAATGGCAGGGATGACGTGGCTGAGATTTCCGATGTCAACGGAACCCCGACCTTTGAGGGAGGATTCGCGGATTTTGCCGCCTAGGGCACGCCAGTGGTTTTCAAACAGACTGGCGAGGGTGCGGTTGCTTCGCATTTCGTCGTAGCGGCGGTCTATCATACGGAAGGTAAGGCGGGCACCCGTGGCAAGAGCTGCTCCCTTTGCGCAGGCTTTTACCTTTTTAATCACGTCCGAGAGGGCGGCTGAGCTCTCGGCCCGCACACTGAATAGGCCGGTAGCTCGCTCGGGAACAATATTAGGGCGAACGCCGCCGTAGGTAATAATGCCGGGGATGCGCACTGAGGGGCTGAGCTGTTTCTTCAGGTTATCAATGGCCACGTAAGTCTGGACCAGGGCATCGAGGGCATTAATACCTAGCCAGGGAGATGCTGCAGCATGTGAAGGCTTGCCGCGGAATTCGATTTCAACGACCTGAGCAGCCAGGGAGCTATAGTAGATGCGCGTTTCACTACTGGGATGAACCATGAGGGTCACGTCCACATCCGCGAAGACCCCTGCCTCAAGGAGTGTTATTTTGCCTCCAATAGTCTCTTCCGCCGGAGTGCCTATCACGAGAATACGTCCGTTGAGCGAGTTCATGACATCAGAGAGCACAATGCCAGCAAAGGCTGAAGCAGCGCCGATAAAATTATGGCCGCATCCATGGCCTACGGTGGGCAGTGCGTCGTACTCGGCAAGGAAAGCTATTGTAGGGCCCGTGCGCCGCCGGCCTTTCAATGTAGCGCGGAACGCAGTGGGCATCCCGCCAATTGGCATTTCAACCTGGAAGGCATGCGCACGGAGCTCATCTACTAAGCGCTGCGAGCATTCGAATTCCCGTTCGCTCAGTTCAGGGTGATCGCGAATGAATCTACTCGCGGCGACTAGTGGGGATCTCAGTGCATCGGCTTTGCGGATAACCTGACGATACAGATTTGCGAGCTTGCGGTCAGTTTTGTTCATGGGGAAATAGAGCTCCTTGGCCTCGCGGGTGAGATTGGCTCTTTGCGATTGATTTGTTGCAAAGTTGCGTGCTTTCGCATGAAAGAGAAAGTATTCTTGGTTTTAGTCGTGGGTCAGCATGGGTGCAAGAGAAACAAGAATCATTCGTTTTTTTCAATCGGTAGCCAAGCGCAATTTTGGAGAGACGACTCCGGCCTGGCAAGAGAGTTGTAAAAATATTTTTGTAAAACAAAGTTCATCTTTGCAACAAAACAAATTCAATATTATTTATGGCTGTTTTTCAAATGAGTCAGCATTTTGCTCAAGAAATGATCCCTACGCACAAGGCGCATTTTCAACCTCACCTCCATCCTCTCCCGCAAGGGGAGAGGAAGCAAGATTGGGCAATGACTGGAGATTGCGAATAGCAAAGAGCACGCTGTCAATTCACGCTTTCTTCTTGAAGGAACCTTCAAGCATTAAAAGAAAAATGCAGTTGGGGAAGAAGTCGTATTATTGATCTTCGTATAGATAATGCTACTTAATGACAGACAAAAACACCAATTGCAATGATGACCTGCAATTGGGTGTTAGCCTTGTAGCGGTACGATTTATCGCACTTTGTCGCATAAATGCGACCGCTACAGAGAATTTGTCCAACCGTTCCATTCTCTATACGAGGAGCAATAGAAGCCTGCAAATACTCAACTGGCTATCTGACACATGAATATTCTTGATGACCTATCTGACAAAGAGCCTTATTCATAGAGTTGCCAAAATCGGGCTGAACTTGGCTGAGTTACATTAATTATTTTCCCCAGCGAGCCAGTCGACCAGATGGAAGAATTTTTCAACATCTTCCATTGTGGGATGTAGGGCCCTGGTATTAAGGGAGCCTGAAGGATCACATTAAAGGTGAGCGGCTTTCCTCGATAAATTTGCTCTAAGCCAAGTCCAACACGTCGATTATTTACAAAATTAGGAGTGCTCGGATGAAAAAGCCCGGGCACACCGTCCGTGTCGTCTTGTGCCAGGAGAAAAGAACTCCCCTGCCATTTTTCATCGCCGATATTTCGCACCGTGATTGTAGTATTGTATACACTCCCGGCAACTATAGTTGTTGAAATGCTGTCGTCAATAAACATGCAGTTAAAATCAATATTGTCATTCCAACTCTTGGCATATTGCGCGGTTATATCAATATACAGTCGTGGATCGCCGCCCCAGCTATCGGCGCCCTGGTCGGGATAACTTGTGGTAGTGATTGATTCACTAATGTTGGTGCCTTCAAATAATTCGTTCCAGGTCTCGATAATTACCAGAAACCTACCTGACCTATTACCATTGGCGATAGTCCAATCATTTATATATCTTGTGCCGCTATGACGATACGCCTTAGGATAAGTAGAGCTGGGATATGTAGGGTCAGGATGGGAATTGCTCACAAACCAGTAGCCCGGGCTGACGGAGATAGTTTTGGGAAGAACCAGCGGCCCATCGCTATCTCCTAAAGAAGCAAACCAGCGAAATTCTCCATCGGTTACACTTGAGACATCCTGCAAGGTACCGTCTTTATCTACTCCATTCCAGCTGCCATAGAAATCGCCATGGAGATGGTCGCAGGTTAAGATATAGGGCGTCTGAGCAAAATCATTTAAGAAATTTTGCTTTACATAGGCAAACGTATTAGCATCCCAATAATCAACCCAGCGCGCCGCTGGATAGTTGTACGGCATAAAGAAGAGCAATAACGGCTGGCCATCAATTTTTGCTCTCAGCGAGTCAGGAACGGCGTCATAAAATTGCTTAATAATGTTATAAAAATAGCCCAAATCCGTTGAGTTCGTCAAATCTCTGGCTGGACCTGATAAAAGTGGGGTATCATAGAAAAGTGCTAATTTCGGCGGCTCATAGCCTTCGGCCTTCAGCTCGTTTATTGCGGTGACCAAATTGTTCAGGCTGTTCCAGAACCAGCTCGGCGACCAGGTATCGACAAGAACCACATCGATCAATGCTTCCATCATATCTTTGATTTCTTTTTTATGCCAGGCGACCGACATATCACAAGGATTGCTCGGCAGCGGTTCCCAGCGATAGTTATCATCTGCATCTCTTCCATCTCCTTCAAGGTCTGTATACTCATTGTTCTGATACCAGACAAAATAATATGCTCCCACAATATGCTCGCTGGAAGAGAAGCAATTAGCCTTTTGGGCAATAAAGCAAAAGCATATTAATGAGCATAATATTTGTAAAAAATGAAAAGGGGTTGATAGAAGCTGTCGATACCTCAGGCTCATTTTTTGTCAAATGCCTACCATGGATTTTTAGAATTTAGTTGCTTGCTCTATGTATCACGCTCTAGAATATCTTGCTCCTGAGAGGTGGTCAATTGGAATTTTCCAACGCGTTATGGTAGTAAATGCACAGTGTAAAATATACTCTGTGGGTATTGTTCGTGCGTGGCAAGGGACAATTACTATATCATGACGAACTTTCATGGGGCGCTCGTTCGGCGAAGATTGCCAATTAACGCGGTTGACATGAATATTGACAACGCCCAGCTGTCGCACTACAGTCGTCCCGTTATACGATCAACCCGGACGGGAGGCGTGCAATAGAAAACGCCCGCTGAGGCTGACACTTTCCTTCAGGCATTTGCACAGCCGCTTTGCGGAAAGCCAATTGCTAATGGAACGTGAATCTCTAGCTTTCAGTATTATCGTACCAAACTGGAATGGGAAGCCGTACCTTGCGCGGTGTCTCTCATCATTACAGCTTTCTGCGAAGAGAACCGGTCTATCGTACGAGCTGATTGTGGT
>CAZVVA010000024.1:0-1383 GCA_964630455.1 uncultured Candidatus Sumerlaeota bacterium | reverse complement strand
GATTGTGGTTGACGATGCGAGTACTGACGATAGCTGGCGAATAGTGGAAGAGCGTTTCCCGCGAGTGCGGCTGTTGAGAAATGAGACGAATTCCGGATTTGCCGCAAGCGTGAACCGCGGCGTCTCGGTTGCAGCAGGCGAGATCGTAGCGCTGATTAATAATGATATTGTAGCAAAGGAAGATTTTCTCCCTGCCCTGTTAGAACCATTTCGCTCGGAATCCGCGCGGCTGTTTGGCGTGAGCGCACGTACGGTATCGTGGGGCGACCAGCAGCCGAACCATATTAACATGTCGGCGCGATTTGATCGTGGGCTTTTCGAGCTTCAATGGAGAGAATCGCCGCAGCAGGCGAGAACGCTTTTTCTCCAGGGTGGTGCCTGTGCTATGCGGCGCAGTGTTTTTTTTGAGCTGGGTGGATTCAATCTGCTCTATTCGCCGGGATACTGGGAAGATTACGATCTTTCCTACCGTGCGGCAAGGTGTGGCTATACGAACCTGTACGAACCCCGAAGTCAGGCCTACCATCTAGGAAAAGGTTCGATGCGCCAGAGGCTCGGGCATGCTGGCGTGGCGTCGCTCATGGCGCGAAACCAGATGCTCTTTACCTGGCTCAACCTGACAGATATTGATCTGTTGATTAAGCATTTTCTCTGGCTACCTTTGCACATGGGCAAGGAGTTCTTGACGGCCAGCGGCTTCACGCTGACGAAAGCATTTCTTCGAGCGCTGCGATGCGTGCCGCGCATCCTGGGCCATCGTCTGCGTCGGAGAGATCCTGTTCGGATGAGCGATAAGGAAGTCCTCCGCGCGTTTAACGAATGACAAACGGATTTCCGGCACCTCAAATCAATCCGGCCGTGGCTAATCATCTTATTGAGATTCCTATAGATCAAGGTACAGTAAAAAGCTAAGCACCGGCGCAGAACTCAGGCTTTCGCGAGCGTTTCTCGTTTTTTGTTTTAAACGTGGCGTCCGCCTAGGCGGATGAATCTACACGGGCAAGATGCCCGTGCCACGTTGAATGGCACAGTTGAAGGCCAAGCATCCGCACAAAAATAAGGCCTTCAGCGGCTTTGGCCGTTCCTTTACTTATGCGAAAAGCAATAAGAAAAAGAGCCGCTGGCGCGCAGTTAGCCGGACGGCTACCATCCGGGAAAGACAGAGCGACAAGCGAGCCTGGTATAATCATGATCAGCGTTTTACTCCTCACGCGTAATCGCAAATCTGCGCTACAGCGCTGCCTCGAAAGTCTTGAGCAGCAGACAACCCGTGATTTCGAAGTCGTTGTCGTGGATAACGGCTCGACTGATGGAACTGCGGAGATGCTCAGACAGTACAGGGGATGCCGCGTCGTACGGGTGGAAAATCGTGCTGGGGGCAGC
>CAZVVA010000023.1:7746-25703 GCA_964630455.1 uncultured Candidatus Sumerlaeota bacterium | reverse complement strand
GTAGGTAATAGAACCGATAAATTCATCTGCTCCGATGTCGAAGTCCGAGCCATCGCCACGAAGCTCGCTTGTCCCATCCCATGGTCTTGGGTCACCTTCAAAGTCTTGAGCTAATGTAACAGTGCCCCCTGCATCTATGCACGGCGAGCTGGCTAGCAGATGGAAATCAGCATTTTCCGGGTCCACTAATTGGGGATCAGAGGTAATATTACCGGTTCCACCGCCCGTCCAGTCCTGAATGCAAGAATAAGAAGGTGTGGAGCAATCATCATCAAGCTGCGGGCCTGAAGGGGCGATATTCTGCCAGATAATACAGTTTCTAATAGTGCCTTCGCACCAACGGAGCCCGCCACCATCCCATGATGCCGAGTTGCCATAGATGGTATTGTTCTGGATAGTGCCATGGCACCCGCGGAGGCCTCCGCCACGTTCAGTGGCCACGTTGCCATAAATCATATTGTTTTGGACCGTGGCGTCGCATAGGTAGAGTCCGCCGCCATTCCTACCAGCCGAGTTGTCAGAGATGATATTGTTTTGGACCGTGGCGTTGCATCCGTAGAGTCCGCCGCCACTCCTACGAGCCGAGTTGTCAGAGATGATATTGTTCTGGATGGTGCCGCAATTGGCGAGCCCGCCGCCTAAGCGAGCCGAGTTGCCCGAGATGAAGTTATTCTGTATGGTACCGTAGCACCCGCAGAGGCCTCCGCCATCATCACCAGAATTGCCCGAAATGGTATTGTTCTGGATAGTACCACTGCAGTGGCCTAGCCCCCCGCCAGAATTGCCCGAAATGATATTGTCTTTAATGACTCCGTCGCACCTGTAAAGCCCGCCAGCATAAGTAGCACTATTATCACTTATAGTATTGTTCTGAATGGTAGCCAGAGTGAAGTTGCCATAGATGCCACCGCCAGGAGAACCCTTACCATTGGTGATAGTAAAGCCAGACAAGACACAAAGTGAAGATTCAGTACCAGAGAAAGTAACTACGGAGCCTAAAGCACTGCCATCAATGATGGTGCTGGCAACGACACTTGCACTGGTGGGATTGCTGGAGCGCAAGATGATGTTTTTGCTTTTAAAGTTAATATTCTCCCGGTATCTGCCTGGGAATACGATGATGATGTCGCCACCCCAAGCAGCATCGATCGCTTCTTGAATGGTAAAATAGTCACCAGGAACGCTAATCACTGCAGGAGGGAGAGTAAGAAATGATGTAGCATCAGACCACTCGCTCCAATAGCCGTGGTTATCTCTATGTCTTACCCGCCAATAATAATACTCGGTGCAATAGATGACATCTTCAGATAAGGCGATTATGGTTGTCTTATTGAAGAAATCTGTGAAGCTATCATACTCAGGACTGGAGAAGTTGCTATTGTTGTCAATCTGCCACTGACTGGCGGTATGAATGTCGCCAGGATCCGGGTCTGAAAAAGCGGAACTCTCCAAAATCGGGGGTAGAGCAACTCCGGTCTCTCCGTTGGCGGGCGACAAGTTGCTTGGCTTATGCGGAGGATCGATTGATGGGATGGCAATGAATTCATCAGCGCCGATATCATAGTCAGAGCCGTCCCCGCGAGCTTCGGGAGAGCCATCATATCCTCTGAAATCACCTTCAAAGTCTTCGGCCAGATCATCAACATAGCAACCAGCATCTATGCAGGGCGAGCCATAATCAAGATGGAAATCGCCGTTGTCGGGATCGGACAAAAGGGGCCATTCGGAGATATTTCCGGTTCCAGCACTGCTCCAGCCTTGAATACAGCTATAAAGAGGAGTCTTAGAATCACGAATCTGACTGCCCCCGGAGGAGACAGAGTTGCCCCAGATAATGCAATTGACGATAAATCCTTCGTAGAGATATATCCCACCACCGTATTGGGCCGAGTTGTTTGTGATGGTATTGTTCTGAAGGATACCCGTGGTGTGGCCGGCTCTGCCGTCAGGATCCAGTGACGAATTGGCGGACATAAAGTCGATATAAACGACACCGACTGTCCCGGCAAGGCCGCCGCCGTATCCAGCCGAATTGTTTGCGATGAGATTGTTCTGGATTGTAGCGTAACACCTGGCCAGTCCGCCTCCATAACTATAGGCGTAGGTAGCCGTGTTGCTAGTAATGCGGTTATTTTGGACCGTCCCGTTGCAATCAATAAGCCCGCCACCCATGCTACTTACCGAGTTCCCTGCAATGAGGTTATGCTGAATAAGACCGTTACAGCCAGCAAGTCCTCCGCCACCATATTTTGCCGTATTTTCTAAAATGGTGTTGTTTTGAATTATACCATCGCACCCGATAACTCCGCCCCCGTGACTCACCATGGATCCTGCGGCTGAATTAGATGAAATGAGATTGTTTTGAATGGCACCCATGCAATCGTAGAGTCCGCCTCCCCACTTCGCTGAGTTATTTGAAATAGTGTTATTCTGGATTATGCCATTGCACTCGAAAAGACCACCGCCGCTGATCCCAGCTGAGTTTCTAAAGATAGCATTGCTCTGAATGGTGCCGTCACATCTGCCAAGTCCGCCCCCACGAGTCGAAGCCGAGTTGTCCGAAATGGTATTACTTTGGATAGTACCATTGCAATCGTAGATCCCACCACCACCACAAACATAGACTGATAACGGTCCATATGTCGTATTTAATGTTATAGTGTTATATTGTATAGTTGCCAGAGTGCCGTTACCGCAGATACCACCACCATCGGAAGCATAGCCGTTAGTAATGGTGAAGCCCGAGAGGACACAGGTAGCAAGTTCCGTTCCCGCGAAAGTAACAACAGAACCGGCCTGATTACCATCAATGATGGTGCTGGCGACCACGGTTGGACTGGTAGGGTCAGTGGAGCGGAGGATGATGTTTTTGCCATTGAAGTTGATGTTCTCGTAGTAAGTCGCCGGCGAGACGATGATTTCGTCGCCATCGAATGCGGCGTCAATGGCTGACTGGATTGTTGAATAGTTTTCAGGAACTTTAATTATCGCTGCAGCGCATATCAGAGAGAAGTTAAGGAAGAGAATGCACGCTAGAAGAATTGGTATTGGGAGCGAAGCCGGTTTGCATATTAACAATCGGCTCTGAGAACGAAACCTTTGCATTTTTGCCCCCTCAAAAAGCCGGATTTCTCAGGATTCGCTTCTCCAGATTTCTTATTTCATTGCTCCCAACCAGAATCAAGCTTTTTCGCAGATAAGCAGATAATCTGAATGGCGAGTGTGAGAGGAAAACCAGTAGGGGCACGCCGCGGCGGTTTCTGCTCTCGATGAGATCCTCGTCCTGGTTGACATAGCCGCAAGTAGCAGCGCGCAGTTATTGTGGCCCAGCGGGTGGATAAAAGAAGATTGAGCCGCCAATCAGAACAGGCTCGCCGCTGCGCAGAACCTGCGGGTATTTCTTCGTGATGTAACCGCGCATGTTTGCGCTGACAGCGGTCGGGAGTGTATGATCAGGCGGCGCGGTCTCGAAACGAGGGATTATAATCTCAAAGCTCCCCAGGTCAATCCAGCTCGAAACCCCGTAATAATACGGATCTGTCTTACCGAAAAGCGAGAGATTTATCTTCTGGATGTGATGCTTCTTAACGTATTCTCCCAGCAACTTGACATCCTGTCCCCAGTCGACATTTGAGTCGCAGAGAAAGTGAATGGCGTTTCTTCGCGCCCCGATTAACGAATTAAAATACGAGATATAATGAGGATAGGAATTCAGGGATGGTATCAGTAAGATAACAAGAAAAAGACCGCTCACCAGATTCCGCCGCAACGGCCGTATGCGAGACAGTATCACATGCAGCAAACTCCCCGCGACCAGGCATTCCAATGGGATAATCATGAGGATGAACCTGTGTCCGATGTTAACGCGCGCGAGCGATACCAGAGCGAAAATTCCGACGATAAGATAGACCGGAATAGCGGCGCGATGTACATAGAATCGCTGCCTTTGAAATCGCACCTTTCTCCTCGTTACGTAAATGGATAGGTTTTGAAAAAGAAAAATCGCCACAAAAGCCAGAATAACCACGAGATGGACAAACGGCGTCTTCAGGAGCGTTGTAACAAGAAAATATGAATAAAATCCGCCTTCATATTTTGTCTTGCCGAGCATATAGGCAGCACGCTCCCTTTCCATCAAGGCGTGTCCGATGACGCCCAGATAGCCCTGCGGCAGGAGATGATTTCTCTGCAAAAATTGCACCGGCGTCCTTACGAATGGAGAAGTGATGTCTGAATAATTCAGATATTTACGTGCTTGCGGGCCTGGGGGTATTTCGTGACCAGGCGATGCTCTATATCGAAATCCATAAGAGGCCCATAGCCCAACATAGCAGAGTCCCATGCAGAGGAGGAGGGTAACAATCACGGCGAGGAATTTCTCTCGTCGTCTATCAAGAGGGCGCGAAATGCCTTTTTTTAGCTGAAGCACCCACTTTCTTTTCCCGAATATAGCCGAAACAAAGAAATGCACGAATATCAGGAGATACAAAAAAATCCCGACTGCCTTAACCATAGGCGCAAGCGCCATAAACAATACAAAACCTACGAACCTCCGGATGGTGATGCCCTGCACAAGGAGTGCCCAGTAAAAATACGCCGCGCAAAGCGTTACAAAGGCAAATGCGAGATCGTAGGTAACAAGGGATGAATGCGCGATCACATTCGGTTCCGTAAAATATAGAGCAGCGGCGAAAAGTCCGGCAAAAGGCGCCAATGAATCTTTCCTTAAAGCAAATATGCTCCTCCCCCAGAAATACACCAACCACCCCAGAATGACTCCAAGAACCATAACTGGGAAGCGAGCGAGAATTGCTATAAAGTCGCCATCGTTGTACTGAAACATGAAGTATCCGCCGAAAGGCCACTCCTCGCCAGCGATCCAATCGTAGTCGTTGATCGGGGCGTAGAAATGAAAAGGAAGAAGAGGGAGGGTGGCGAAAAGTTTTACCAGAGGAGGATGTTCGATATTTATGCGGAAGTCGCTGGTCTTCCAGATCATAAAGCCGCCAGGGATGTGGGCGACTTCGTCGTGAGTGGGCGATTTGTACTGTGCGCTATAGAAGCACAGCACAAAGAACAGAACAGAAAAAGCCGCTATCAGGATAAGCGATAGTTTCGGCGAAGAGATTCTATTCATTGGCCTGCAAGAAGTTCTCACCTGCACCATACAGCTTTTTCTGCATAGATGGATTTCATACGAGCATGGTAGCGGCACGGCCTGGTGAGGTTTGAGATGCACGGATTTTGTACGTCTGAGATGTAACACGCCGGGCGGATGCCTGCGTTGTACAATAAGAATGGTGGCGGTTCGGGATCAGGAAAATGGCGTCCATTGGATTGCCTGTCAGTTAATAGGAAAAGTGGGGTTGGACATCTATTTGTCATGGGCGTTCTCATTTTTTTTCCGAGGGCTCTACCTTTTCGTACAACGCGCACCATGCGCCTCGGCGCTCGTAACGCATGATGAGGCGAAGTGGAACACGCTCTATCAAAGGGTCCATACTGAAGTACATGCAGCTCTTCGCTGTTCGCACACAAAGACTGACGTGTCCTCCTGTAAACAGTCGCAGGGATTGCTCTACGCTCCATGAAGGATGGACTACGTGGGGACGAGTAACATAACCATTGTAGGGCCTTCTCAGACTGGCGCCCTCCGGGAAGACCGCCAAGATAGGAGGATCATCCGGGAAGTTCTTTTCTATGTAGGAGGCCATTCGTTTCACCACCTTGACGAAGTCAACCCAGGCAAAGTTACATTCCCCACTTCCATCTCCCTCCATCACCCATTTATTAATAAGCAACGGTCTCGATAGCCTAAAGGGAAACTTGTCAACATACTTGGGATGCCAGTGGAAAAGAAGAACTGCACACACAATAATGAAAAGCCCTGCGCCAAGAAGTCGGTTCAGATGCCAGAATCTAAGAAAAGCCCATCCGGTAGCCAAGCAGATAAAAAGAAGATACACCATGAAAAAGCGAGGAAGTTGCCCGCTGAACGACCTCAGAATGTGGGGAATGCTATAGATCAGAAATGTAATGAGACCATAGAAAGTGAATGACCACCAGGATATGTTAGACGTGGGGTATTTGTGGTTTCTCCAAGGGACGGCAGGGCGTCCTGGGCGCCAGAAAAGAATAAGGGCCAGGGCAGTAAGTGGCAGAAGAATATAGGCGTCGTTGAAAAACGTCACGGCGTATAGAAAATTGCGGGCACTACCCAGCAGCTCCGTGAGATTAGAGGAAATGGCAATCTGATTACTGTGGAACTTGGCAACTATGGTTCCGGTGCATATATATCGGCCCAGAAAAAAGAACCCCAATATGAGCACGGGTGGAGCGCAAGGTAACAGGCGGTGCAGGTGTGACTTCCAATCCTTCACTCCGCTGAGGCGCAGGGAATCGGCAAACGTCCAGACCATCATCGGTGCCAGCAGGATAATACCGGTGAGTTTAGTCAAGAGTAGTGCCGTAGCAAACAGAATGAAACGCCCAGGACGGTTTCCTCTGAGTAGATAGTAGGAGGTGCCTACGAAAAGGGCCGTGAACGGAATATCGATTTGAAACTGCGCGGTCTGGGAGGCGATGAGCGGAATCAGGCTCATCATCAGGGCCGCCCAGAATGCTGCCGCTCCCAAACCCAGACGGCGGCCCAGCTTATACGTGTAGAGCAGCAGCAGGGAACCGAACATATAGATAATTATGTGCGATACCTTAAGCGAAACGCCGAAGATGCGCCAGGCCGCGGCGGAGATCCAGAAAACCAGTGTCGGGTGGCCTACGTCGTAATCACCGGTCACGAAAGGAAGAAAGAGATGTTGGTAGATGTTATAAGTATGGTGAGAAACGTAGCCGACCGAATCCCAGTGGTACGGCATGTCCAGAAAACGCTTCAACCACGCAAGAATCCAGAGGAAAAATACCGTGAACATCGCCAGGTCGCTGCGACTTGCCCTCCGGATCAGCGCGGAGATTCGCTGAACGAAAGAATGCTTTTTCCACGAATCGTGCATGTTGGGATTCCCGTTCTACCCTGGATATACACTCCGGCAAACCCCACCACCAAAAACTCTAACGGCATTCGCCAACTGTAAGATTACGGCTTTTATCCAGTTGGATTCCTTATCCGCGAGATATGCCCCGCGCATTTGCTGTCGCGCAGCTATACGCCTGTGCGGCAATGAGCGAATGTTAAGCGTCAAAGCTTGCATATCCACTATATACTGCATTGTCTATGAGAATTTCTCAGCTGCACCGTACAGTTACTCTGCGTGGATGGATTTCATGCGAGCATTGTGGCAGCACGACCTGGGAAGGTTCAAGATGCACGGATTTTGTGCGCCGGACATGTAACCCGTCAGGTGGATACCTTGGTTGCACAACAGGAATGGGGAATGAAACCCAATATCGCCTTCGGTTTCATTTTTAAAGGCAAGGTAGTACGCGCGAATATATCATCCAGTCCGACGCTTAGTAGAGATACCACTCAGGAACGCCGGTGGAGGTGGAGAAGGAATCAATCACAGTGCCATCGGGCTTGATGGCTTCCAGAGTCGAATTATTGCCAGTGATGGAAACTTTATAGGCGTGATACTCGCTGGCGGAGAATTGAGTCCAGCTGCTGGTACCCGCGCTATATAGCGGCGCCCCGCCTCCGCCCGTGACAATGTACGTAACGCCATTCACATAGCTGCGCTCGTAGTCGTGATCGTGGCCATTGAAGACCATCTGGACGCCGTTAGCTTCGATGACAGGGCAGAGCTGAGCGCGTACAGTGGTATTGCTTCCGTGCAATGAAGAGGAGTAGGGAGGATGGTGGAAGTAGACAAAGCGCCAGGGCTTGGTGGTGCTCTGGAGATCGTTCACGAACCAGGTGTACTGCGCGCTGCCCGCGCTGTAACTGATATTGGTATCCAGAGATACGAAATGCGCATTGCCGTAGTCGAACGAGTAGTAGCGTTCGCTACCAGAGCCGGTCGGGAGGTAGAAGTACGCAAGGTAATTAGCGCCGGAGCCCTCATGGTTCCCGATCGAGGGGAAGAGGCAGACCGATTTCATGAGCTCCTTTTCAGGGGTAAAGAATTGCGGATCCCACTCCGAGGCGTTGTCGCCATTACCCACGAGGTCGCCAGTATCAACGCAAAGATCAGGGTTGATGGCAATCACGCGGCTCACGACTGAGAGGTGGGCAGAGGGGTTGCTGCGATGGTCACCCATAGCGACGAAGACAAAGTTATCGCGCGAGGCGTCAGCAGCAGTGCGAAACGTAGCGTCGGTGCTGAGCACTGTGCCGTCAGTTTTCACCCGATAGTGATAGAGCGTGTAAGGAGAAAGGGCGGTCAGAGTGACTGCATGCTGGAAGACGCTCGCAGGATCACTGACCCACGAGCCGTAGGAAGAGGTCTCGCCAAACTCAACCTCGCTGTTGCCAGAGGTATCGGTTACCCAAACAATGATAACGGAAGTTGGCGTGACATTTTGCAAGTAAGGGCCGCGGGTGAGACTCTGGCCAAAGGCCAGTCCAAGAAAACTCCATAACATAACGATCAGCATTAAAATGGCGCTCTTATGCATGCTTCATCCTCCCGATTGCGTTTTATACCATACACAAACAGGCTGCCAATGGCAAGAGAAAAGCTTTGAGCTCAATGTGGTGTGCGCGAAGTTATGCGCGCAGCCACGTTGCGGAAAAGCAGGTAGCTGACAAACTGACTCAGACCAAGCAGCACAAGGAGAATGCGGAGGAATCCGAGCTGAAGGTAGTGATACCCGAGCAGGAAGAGCCCAAGCGAAATGAGGCGTCCCACGCCGATTGGGAATTCACGGCAGACGAGGTACTCAACGCGAGCAGATCGAGCCTGGGGATCCTGGTCAATGACCGCGAAGGTGAGAGCGATCACAGGAATGTAAATGAAGGGATGAAAGACGGCGTAGAGGAGCCCATAGCCCATCAGGTTCAAGAAGCTGACCCGTAGGGCCAGGATCACCAGGGATATGCACGTCATTGTAGCGCCGATGAGAAAGAAGCGCAGTCGGCGTTGGGGTGAGATGACATGAGCGAGCACGTAGGTTGCGCCAAAGGCAAGCGCGCCAACAAGCGCCTGGAAATTGCCAACTGTAAACTCGCTCTGCGTGGTGTGGTAAACCAGCAGACTGACGATGAAGAGCAAAAATCCGGTCGTAGCTCCATGCACAACATAGGCAGCCATGACGCGGTTCCACGCGAGGTTTTTGAAATTCAGGAGAAAGGCGAAAAGCCGATAGCGGCTCGGATGATACATACGGCGAAGCTGAAAGCTGAGGCCAATGATCAGAAGAAAGAGGACTAGCGTAGCGCTGAAGATATAATAATAGCCAGCGAGGCCGGTAAATCGAGAGATCACGAATCCTGCGAGAAACGGCGAGACAATGCCGGCCAGAGCAAGGAGCGAGGCGTTAAGACCATAGAAATAGTCGCGGTGTGAATCTTCCGTATAGTCAAAAGCCAGAACATGAAGCGAGCAGAAGAAAAGGCCCTGGGCTACGCCTTCCAGTGCACCCAGCGGCCTGATGTAAAGAATGGCATCGGATTTGAGCCAGAGCACCAGTGCGTAGAAGAGGGCATAGAAAAATATGGCGACGCGAAACGGCAGACGCGGATTCCACGCTTTGGCAACGTAGCCGCCGATGCTGAACACAATGAGAAGCGCGGCAAAGCGGAATACGTGGTACGTGGCGAGGAGCGGAAAGCTGCTTTTGATTTTATAAAAGAAGACGTTTACAAAGATCGTTGAAAGGCTGACCGCAGTGTAGTAGAAAACAACCAGGAGCAAAAGCGTACGCGCACCAGAGCTCAGTTGAGCAAACTTCACACGGACGCCCTGATTCGCGCGACCAAAGAGATCAATGAGCCTTTCGTAAATCTGCGGAAACACAGCGCTATCCTTTCAGCTGTGCGGACGAGCTGGAATTATCCGAATCTGACCTTACAGGTACGACATTCACAAAACATTGACAGCAGTACGACAGGAAGTATTTCGCTCATACCAAAGCTAAAGCGTCAAGAAAAGGATCATGCGATATGGCAGCGCATGTTACTCGTTGTTCCTTAACATCTTTTGCCAAGTCAAATGTAAACAACTCCCAAGCTTAATTTCAGTCTACACCTGCGCTTCGCAAGTGCATCTAGTATACACAAAACTCGATCGGGGTTTTCAAATCGGCTGAAGCGGGGTATTCCAAAGCTGAGCAACCCGCAGCTATGGCGGCTGAACTGCCTGCTGCTTGAGGCGGCGTTTCCAGGTGAGTTTATCGGGAGTGACCTTTGGGGAGACGGTGTCTCAGTGAAAATGATGGAGAAATTTGCTGAAAGCGGTTTTGACCGGCTATGCCTCGGTTTGAATCCATGGCAAGGCGGATTCAGGCATCCCCAGGCGATCAAGAAAGCGAAGGATCTCGGTTACTTGATTGCAACGTATGACTCCTATCATAGTATTCATCATCCTGAAGAGCCTGACACATGGGAAACGGCTCAGTTCGATCTCCAACTCTATGAGACAGGCGCTGTGGTCAGGGCCGACGGCACCAGGAAACGCGGATTCAAGAGAAAAGGTTACATACTCAGTCCGATTGCGGCAATGCCTTACGTCAAAAAACGGGTCACTGGCATCATGAAAACGCTTCCTGAACCCCTCAATTCATGGTTTATCGATTGTGATGCGTATGGAGATCTCTATGACGATTACTCGGAACTGCATCCCGCCACGCAGCAAGACGACATGAACGCTCGACTTGATCGAATGGCCTGGATTCGGGATTCCCACGGGCTGGTCATCGGTTCGGAAAGGGGAGCAGCGTACGCAGCACCTGTAATCCATTTTGCGCACGGTATGATGACGCCGGTGATC
Source organism: uncultured Candidatus Sumerlaeota bacterium (assembly GCA_964630455.1). Lineage (GTDB taxonomy): Bacteria > Sumerlaeota > Sumerlaeia > MWCT01 > JAUWMI01 > JAUWMI01. Next base: position 14,820 of record CAZVVA010000023.1, on the reverse strand, counting down.
GGATGGGGAGACCTCGATCTGGGAAAGGACAAAAAATCGAAGTACTATCTCGGAGGATGGTGGCCGCCGGAGGGCCCCGCGGTTTTTGTAAAGCAAGTTCCGCTGAAGGAAAAATATCGCACTTTTTGCTTCGATCCGCGTTTTCGAGTTCCTCTCTATCAGACGGTTTTCCATGACTCTGTGGTGGCAACACATCACTGGGGTTATGGAAGCCTTAAATTCAAGGACCAGGTGGGGACTGTGGAACTGCTGGAGCTGCTTTACAATGTGCCGCCGCTGTATCATATGAACCTGCTTGAATTTGAAAAGCATAAAAAAAGGATGAAGGCTCACCACGATTTCTTTTCCCCGCTCCACCGCGAGTTGGCGCTCCTGCCTCTGACGGACTTTTCGTGGCTCAGGGCCGATCGAATGGTGCAGCGGGCGGTGTTTGGAAACCGGGTGGAGATGGTAGCGAACTTTGCGGAGGAGGATTTTTGCTATCAGGGAATCGTGATACCCGGTCGGAGTATTCGGGCACGATGGCTCGACACGGGTCGAACGCAAATGTTTACCCCTTCTCTGTCTTCGCAATAGATTTTTTCAAGCTGTCTTTTAGCATATCAATGGTCTTTTCTCTGGTGACCCACCAGGTTTACAAGCTATAAGGGCGTATCGCAATACGCCCCTACATCTCAGAATCGCCAGACGGTGTAATTTGGTATATGCGATATGTTGTGGATTGGTAGAGAAGGGGAAGCGGGTAAGTGCTTGGCGTGACGCAATAATCAACTCCGTAATCGCGCTGAAGCGCGTGAAGCTCCCTGAGTGTGAGCTGCTGGTAGGCCGCACGAAGCTTCTCCTGCGGATTTGCAGGGAAGTTCTCAAGCTCAGGACAAATGGCGAGCAGTCGCGGCCACCATGTCGCTGTACCCCAGTTTGGTGCCCAGATCAGGGCGGAGCCATCTTTCCATTCCACCAGGCATGAGCGTTGCGAGCCAATGCGAAAGCCGATCTCCCAGGGAGGAGTAAGAAAGCGTGTTGAAGCAGGGGTATTTTTTTTCGCCCAATCCTGAATTTCTTTCCACTCAGCAAAGGCATTGTAATCCCAGTGCTTTTTCGGCAAGAAGCACGCAGGGCCAATAGCCCCCCAGACAATTAAAAGCATACTGAGCAGAATAATAAACGTCTGTGGTGTGAGCAGAAGTCCAATCGGTCGTTCAGAATGGCGCGCAGAGAGCGGCTCCCTTTTTGCCGAGGGCCAGCACAGACGGAGCGCGAGATGCGCTATATAGCAGAAGGCAAGCAGTGCGGCAAAGATGAGCGAGCGAAAGAAATGAAACTTGAGCACAGTTGCCTGTGGCCAGAGCTCACTGCCAATAGTTCCAATTACGCAGAGCACGCCAGTGGCTGCCCAGAAGCCAAGCACGAGACGATGGATTGCGGAACGCGGCGCAAACGCAAGCGACCATAGCCATGCCAGCAAGAGCACGCTATAAACTGCCCAGAGCTTTGCGCTCCAGGTGAATGGCGAGAGATGGTGCCAGAGCCGATAGCGCATGAGAGCCAGGTAGAGCGGCTGATCGGCAATCGGCTCCCTGATGCTTGTAAGCAACCACAGACCCATTGGCAGGCAGAGGAGCGCACAGACAAGCGCCGGCAGAAGAACGCGTCTCCGGTCGTCTCGCTGCAGAAACCAGACCGCAGCAAACATCATCGCGCCCACGTACGTACTAATCATCGGGTGCAGATTGAAACTGACGCCGAGCAAGATGGCACTCAACCACCAGCGTTTGCGCAGAAAGAAATAGAGCCCATAAAGAAGCAATGGCCGTACCACCCCACCATGGCCGAATGATAGCTCTAAGATGAAGCTCCCACCCCAAACGACGAAGTGCGTGCCGATGACCAGAAGACATGCTAGGAAGCCAACCCACTTTTTCTGAAAGAGTTCCAGTGCGAGCAAAAAGAGGGCGTGGAACAAGAGGAAGCGCGCAAGCAGAAAAAACGCAAAGAAAAATGCATCCTGCGGAACAAGACGGACAATATACGCCACGCCGTACCAGAAAAAGCTATTGTAATGCGAGAGAGTGGCCACAAACGGATCATTCGGATAGAGGCCTGATTCATTGTAGTGCTGCACGAAGACCACATGGATGGCGTGGTCGCTCCCTTCGCTCTGATACCCCTGCACCCAGATCGAGAGCACCGTGATGAAAAGTAAAACCAGGTACGTATGCCACGGTATTGGATGGCTCGATTCGGCGTTCATTGCACCCTCTGTCCTTAGCGACGCTATTGAAACAACAATTTAATGTTCCTAAGGCGCATAAACCACTACGACACAACGTGCATAGCAGAAAAATTATCACTGTGATTATTGATATTGTAGGGGCGAGCCGTTGGGTCGCCCCGACATTCTCCAACAGCAAGGTTGCTGATACCGCTGCAAAGGTGTGATATCATGCCTCTGCGTATGCGAAACACATTGTGCAATCCATTTGTCACAGTAGCAGCGCATGTCCCGCGGAAATCTATCACTGTACCACCGGGCCAAGGTTAGGGTTGAGGGTATCGCGCAGCCAGTCACCCAGGAGATTAATGGCGAAGACAATCGTCACCAGCGCGATCCCTGGGAATACGGAAATCCACCAGTAGCCGCTGAGCAGCACGTCATAGCCAAACTTAATGAGCATGCCAAGCGAGGGTTTGGTAGGTGGCACCCCAAGTCCGAGGTAGCTCAGTGTGGATTCGAGCATGATGACTGATGCGATTTCAACCGCAGAGATGACGATGATGGGCGAGATGATGTTCGGCAGAATGTGACGAAATATAATGGCAGGACTTGACGCGCCGAGCGCACTCGCAGCCAGCACATACTCCTTCTCGCGCTCTGCGAGCATACTGCCCCGAATGATGCGCGCATAGACCACCCAGCGCACCACAACCACGGCCACAATAATCTGAAGCAATCCGCTCCCCCAGATTGCCATGAGCAGAATGGCGATCAGAATAGAGGGAAAGGAAAGCTGCACGTCAGCGAGACGCATGATCACAGTGTCGAGGCGGCCCCGGTAATAGCCAGCAGTGAGGCCAAGGAAGACACCGAACAATGCAGAGAGAAATGTAGCTGAAACACCGACAAACAAGGAAATGCGCATGCCATAGAGAATGGCGCTAAACACATCGCGGCCGTCTTCGTCGCTCCCGAGAAGAAAGCGTCTGACCTCGCCGATTGTGCCTTGCTCCGCGCCTTCTGTGGTGCCAGCCAGCTTGGGGGTTTTTTGCCAGAAGGGTGGCCGGCAGCTATCTTCAAGATAAATCTGGCGCAGGTCGTAGGGATTTTGAGGTGCAATAAGGGAGGCAAAGATAACGACAAAAACAATCCCTGTCATTAACACTGCTCCCACCACAGCGCTCTTGCTTCGCCAGAATCGTCTGAGGAGCTCCGGCTGTGCCATCAGTTAATTCCTTGCCCGAACGTAGTGGCAGACCCGCGCGTCTGCCCTAAATATCGTATCTGCTCTATTGTCTTAGGCAACCACGAGGGTTGCCCCTACGGTCGTAATTTGATATATTCAATGTGATAAGGAAATACACCTATCTAATTGGGTAAAGACGTTGTTCCTCTGTAGGGGCAGGTCTTGTACCTGCCCTAGTATTCTAGGCAAGCACGAGAGTTGCCCTACGGCATGAAATGCTATTGTATACACATAAATGAATTTATAATTGTAGGGGCAGACCCGTGTGTCTGCCCTCTTCCTCATTGCATACGAATGCGCGGATCAATCAACGTGTACGTAATGTCAACCGCCAGGTTGATCACCACAAAGACCACCGCGATGATCATGAGATAAGCCACGACGACCGGGCGATCAACCATGGCGATGGAATCAATCAGGAGTTTGCCCATCCCTGGCCACTGAAAAATAGTTTCCGTGATCAGCGAGAATGCGATCAGCCCGCCAAACTGAAGACCAATGATCGTTACCACAGGAATCAACGCATTGCGCAGGGCGTGCTTGAAGGTGACCCGCGCCTCGGACAACCCTTTTGCGCGCGCCACGCTAATATACGGCGTCTGTAGCACGTCGCACATTTCTGCACGTACCAGTCGGATCAGCATGGCAAGCTGGTAGAGGCCCAGCGTGACCGCAGGCATCAGCAGATGCTTGAGCCCGTCCACGGTGAGCCAGCTCCACTGGATCCCTGCAATGGCCACGGTCTCGCCACGGCCAAATGGCGGCAGCCAGTTGAGCCACACCCCGAATATCAAAATCCCCATAATGCCAATCCAGAACGTGGGAAGCGAGATGCCCAAAATGGAGCCGACCATAAGCGATCGGCTGATGCGCGAGTAGGGTCGCACCGCAGCAAGGATGCCAATCGGAAGCGCAAAGATGACTGAGAAGAGCATTGAGGCCAACGAAAGCTCTAACGTGGCGGGGAGGCGCTGAAGAATCAGCTCTACCACAGGCAGCGAGTGGTGATAGGAAATACCGAGATTGCCCTGTACCGCATTTGTGAGGAAAATGGCGTACTGAACGATGAGCGGTTTGTCGAGTCCGAGCTGCCGCCGCATCGCATCGAGCTCCAGCCGCGTGGCTGTCGGCGGCAGCATTACCCTGACCGGATCTCCGGCTTTATACATGACCACGAAAACAATCAGGGAGACCCCGATGAGAACAAAAATAATCTGGAAGAATCGTTTGGCGAGATACTTAAGCATTCACACCTGATTCGTGCAACCTGTGCTGCCGCGGATTCCCTCTTGGCCGCAGATTGTAGGGGCGGTTACGCCTGAGGCGCACAAGTCGCGAACTGCCCCTACTTCAGAACGTTCACCAAATCTAGCGTATCTTCTGATAAATCATAATGGGGTTGCCATCAGGATCGGCAATGGTGGCAAAACGCCCCCATGGTTTTTCAAACGGCTGTTCCAGAATTCTTACGCCTTTTCCTGCAAGGGTCGTACACGTTTGCTCGACGTCATTCACCTCGAAGCAGAGGTGACTGTAGTTTTTGCCGGGGATACGATCAGCACGTGCCTTGTGGAGTGCATAATTAGCGCCTGGGAGCTCAAATTCCACCCAGTTCTCATCGCGCGAAACCACGAGAAACCCAAAATTGTCCACATAGAACTTCTCGGCGGCTTTAAGATCAGTTGCGTAGTTGTACACCACGGTGATTCCCTTCAGCATTGGCAATCCCCTTTCTGTTAGATGGCTGTGCTACCATCTTGAATGTGTCTTTACTCCCAAAAGCATCTCCGACTCTGGCGCTAAAAGACAACGCACATCAACTACGCCGCTGTACGCGGTGATAGGGCAGCGCAGGCATACCTGTGGGATTATTTTCAAAGTAAGAGATGTACGATAGAAATACATATATGCAATGCCCGCCTTGAGTTCAAGGGAATAAATGCAGAGATGAACCGGAGAATGTGGCCGCCGTCATGGCCGACGATTTGATTGACACGGCGGTGCGGGCTGGTTACGTTTTTGGCAGCGTTTCTGGTAGCGAAAATGTTGCAGTGCGTAAGGCGTATACACCGCTTTACAGGCGGAAGAGTAGTGTTTAAAAACCTTATTCTAATCAGAACAGAGGAATAAACTCAGAGCAGAAATCCACTTCTGCGAAAAAAAGAACAGGAGCGATTCGCCAGAGGACGAGTGAAAATTGGTTCCTTTAAGTACACTTAAGAACGGAATATGCCTGCTGTTTTACTCCTTGTCATTTTTGTCTTTTAATCATGTAACATTTTGGGGTTACCATACGTATTTATAAGTGAAAGGCAACAATGCAACGTTTCAGGGACATCATTGAGAAGTACCGGCACCAAATATACAATTTATCCTATTACTGCCTGGGAAAGAGTGAAGATGCAGAGGACGTGACCCAGGAAGTGCTGGTACGCTTGTGGAAGAACTGGGAAAAGGTTGATAACAACACTTTGCAGGCTTGGCTCATGCGTGTGACACGGAATGCTTGTGTTGACATGGCCCGCAAGCGACAGAGCTATCGTGCTGTAGTGACAGAGGGGGATTATGAGGCCGTTTCAGCCGGAGCTGCGGATGATCAATCTGATCCCCGTGCGCTTCTTGAGATATCAGATTTGCGACAGCAACTGAAGCTAGCACTGGGACGCATCAATGAGCCTTACCGAAGCATAGTCATATTACGTGAGATTCAAGGAATGACGTATGCCGAGATAAGCGAAGCGCTGGAAATCCCCGTAAATACGGTAAAAGTTTACTTACATCGAGCACGGCGCATGCTGCGAGATCAACTGCGAGAAAGGATAGCAAGTGGCGAAATCTGACCAAGAGACGACCTGCCTCTGGGCACAAGGGATTATTGACTCTTACATAGATGGAGAGTTGACCGGGGTCGAAGCCTCCAGGCTGGAGTCGCACCTGTTGGAGTGCTCCGCCTGCACTGAGGAGTTGGCACTGGCGAGGCGTGTGAAAAGCACACTCAGAACGCTCCCACAACAGCATTGTCCGGACAGAGTGGTTGCTGCGGCATTGGATCAAGTTGAAAGCACGCCCCCCTTGAGAAAGCAGCGTCATCCGTGGGCTTGGGTTCCCCGCTGGTATGGACGGCAGTGGCAGCTGGCCACAGTCGCAGCGATGTTGCTCATAGCGCTGGTTGTGAGTTTGGTTGTTATACAGCCACAGGGGCCCTCCACCGCAGTAAGTCCTGAGGAACTCGCACGCGCAGAGCAGCAAGTCAAATGGACACTAGCGTACGTTGGCCATGTCAGTCAACGCAGCGCATCTATCGTATATGAGGAGGTGATCGAATCGGAACTAGAGCCTCTCATGAAGAAGGGGCTTACCCAGATATTGAAGACAAAGGCTACGCTTTTTAGAAATCCCAAATCTTAAGGAGGACTGGAGATGCGAATCACAAGGTGTTTGGTACTAGGGTTAGTCATTGTGGCTATTGCAGGTGGCGTCTGGGCCGAAAAGGCACCGGAGGCAAAGACCACGAGCGGGGATATCAAGAAACTGCCTGGCTATGTGGAGTTCGACGCCAGCCAAATTGTGGGCCTTACCGAACCCAAGGTAAATCTGTTTATCGAAAAGGGAC
>CAZVVA010000023.1:0-7736 GCA_964630455.1 uncultured Candidatus Sumerlaeota bacterium | reverse complement strand
GGACTGCTGACAGTAATGATAGGAGCTTTAAAATAGGATCAGCCTGAACTCGCCGAGTTATTGCAGGATATAAAACTTATCCAGGTACAGGTCTTTAAAGGACAAAGCAAGCAAGAAGCAAAGCCCTTGGACAAGGTTTCCGATCTGGTTAAAGGGCTCACAGAAAGACATGGCTGGCGCACTGTTGTTGGCGTGAACGAAAATGGAAAGGGTGTTGCCATCCTTACTAAAACGCAGAATGAAGCTATTGTGGGGCTGGCCTTGTTTGTCGGAGAGCGCAGCGAGTTTGTTTTCGTTAATATTGCCGGTGAATTCGACCCTGATATCCTCGGCGGTAAACTCCGGAACGTCATTATCTCTGAAGGTGGTATAGACTTATCTCAATTGGGAAGCATGCTCGGAAATCTCCAAAACGCTGGCCCGGAGAGCGAGAGACCCGCTGCCGCCATGGCTAAGAGTAAAGAACCATCGCTGGTCATCACAGGTATCGTCAAGGACGCGGTTACAGGACATCCTATAGAGGGAGCAAAGGTTTCAGACGATGGATATGGACCGCAACCATACAAGGGCGCAATCACGGATGCAGCGGGCAAGTATCGCTATGTCACGTGGGCAGAGGAACACAGCGTAGTTGCCAAGGCACCGGGTTACAAGGCCCAACGCCGAACTATTGACGCGGGTTTGCTTCAGACAGAAAAGGAGATGGTTATCGACTTTTCGCTCGAAGCTGAGTAGGTGCTAACCTGACGTCCAACATGTCTGCGATGTGAAGCTATTCAGATATGTGAGGCTTCCTTCAATACGCCGCTTCCCGTTTTCTTAGTACCTTTACAGAATATAAGAAATTCAAGGCTACCACCATGGCGTACGATTTAATTGACACGGTAGTGTCGGGCTGGTGCGTGCGCTATTTTGTCACTGCCCTCGTGGTTTGACATTTCTTTTTGTTTTTAATAGACGCGTTATATGATATGGATGTATAGAAAATGAAGATTCGGATGCGGACATAATTGTGAAAAGCGAACGAGAAATAACTTGATTTTCTGGATGCTGAGAAGCTATGTTAGAGGAAAATGATACGTACGCCCGAGAGCGCGAGGGAAAAAATCAGAAACTCTAGGGCGAGGAGGGTGTCAGAATGTCGGGGCATTCGAAATGGCATTCGATCAGGCATAAGAAAGCTGCGGTGGATGCGAAGCGGGGCAAACTATTCACCAAGATCATCCGAGAACTGACTGTGGCGGCCAGGACGGGGGGCGGGAGCCCTGATGTAAACCCGAGGCTGCGGACTGCCATTCAGGCGGCTAAAGATGTAAATATGCCAAAGGACACTATTGAAAAAGCGATAAAAAAAGGTACGGGTGAGCTGCCGGGCGTTTCATACGAAGATGTGACCTACGAAGGGTATGGCCCGGGTGGTGTGGCGATTTTCATCCACGGCTCGACAGATAACAGGAATCGGACGTCAGCAGCAATTCGTAACATTCTTTCGAAACACAATGGGAACCTGGGGGAAGTTGGCTGTGTGTCATGGATGTTTGCCAAGAAGGGGATTATCCTGGTGGATGCATCTGCTGCAGACGAGGATACCCTGACTGAAATTGCCATAGAAGCAGGGGCAGAGGATCTCGTAAATAATGGGGATTCTTTTACGGTCACTACGGAGCCTGGTGATCTGGATGCTGTGCGTAGTGCCCTGGAGGAGAAAGGGGTCAAAGTGCAGTCGGCAGAGATTTCCATGGTTCCGAATTCTACTGTAAAGCTTGAGGGTAAAGATGCCGAACAGCTATTAAAACTGGTAGGTGCGCTGGAAGAGCAAGATGATGTGCAGTCGGTGTCGGCGAATTTTGATATTGCTGATGAGGTGATAGAAAAGATCGGAGCGTAAGGTTGGGCGGTCGGCGCTTCTCTTTTGACTGTCTTCAGGGATTTGATTCTTCTAACTGAGCAATAGGGACACCCATTCTGTTTTATGTTGAGGTGATAATGTATGGGAATTGGGTGTGGGATTATTGGAGCTGGTACATGGGGTGAAGTGCATGCCATGGCCTACGCCAGTCACCCGCAGGCTGAGCTGGTGGCAGTGTGTGATACGAATTACGACAGGGCGCGTGATCTGGCGCAGCGCTATTTTGCGCACGCATGCCACTCGGACTACCATGAACTTCTCGCTGACAAGTCGATTCAGGCAGTGTCGGTGACGACGCCGGATTTTGCGCATGCCGAAGTAGCGATTGCCGCAGCACGTGCGGGAAAGCACATGATCATCGAGAAGCCTCTGGCCATCACCGAAGAGAAATGCCTCCGCATCCGCGACGAAGTTGCCAAGCATGGAGTGAAATGTATGGTAGACTTTCACAATCGTTGGAACCCTGCGTTTATTAAGGCACGGTCAGCAATTGTCTCGGGGGAGCTCGGCACACTTCATCTGATCAGCATGCGCCTGAATGATACCATCACCGTGCCTACGGAGATGATCACCTGGGCAGCGCAATCCAACGTCGCCTGGTTTCTGGGGAGCCACAATGTGGATTTGATGCGGTATCTTACGGGGTCTGAGGTGAGAAGTGTGTATTCAGTGGCCAAAGAAGGCGAGTTAAGAAAGCGTGATATTGACACGCCGGATTTCTTTATCACAACCCTTGAGATGGAGAATAGGTGTGTTGGCGCGATTGAGAATTGCTGGATTGTCAGCGAAAAGGCGCCGTCGCTTTTTGATTTTAAGACCGAGATCATCGGCAGCGATGGCACGCTGTTTCTGGATACCAGCCACTGCCGGATTCTGGAGAAGTATTCTAAGAGGAGTTCAGGTTTTGAGGATATCCTGGGGCTGTTCACAACAAACAGTCGTGCCGCCGGCTTCGTAATTGAGAGCATTAATCACTTCATCAATGCCGTTGTGTCGGATAGCATTCCAGGCGTGGGGATTGAAGATGGCCTTGCCACGACGAAGGTCATCAATGCCATGATGGAGTCGGCTAAGTCGGGCAAACGGATTGAAATTTAGTAGTAGGCTAGGGTAGGCGGAATGTTGGTCCGCGGGGCTCGTCATTGTAGCTCCGCGGATTTTTATTTGCCACAGAGCCACAGGGTATTTTATTGTAAATTGCAAAATGCAAATTGAAAATCTTATATTTGCAACTTTAGTTTTGCTATTCTTTGTCTTTAAGCATCTCTGTGCCTCTGCGTCTCGGTGGCCCCATTACAGGGTGTCACCAATTTCATCCAATGCAAGTAAGCCATTATGGATAATATGAAGCACAGATGGGAAGAGCGCAGGGTTTCTCTAGGGGCACAAAACGCTTTACAGCCTTTCAGTACACCTGCTACAAACGGCCTTAGAGTAGCCTGAATTTTCTAATGACGCATGTAGCGTCCACCTCAGGCGGGCTGTCGTGAAAGCGTCTTGCCTTCGCATGATGTAGAGGTTTTGATTAATCAAACCATGCTACTACCGTAGTGTTGAGGCATAACGGGCCGAACTATGAAGCTATGCTATCTGGGCAATATTGATAACGTGCATACCCGCAGGTGGGTGAGCTACTTCGCCAGCAAAGGACACGAGACGTATCTGCTTGGCGATCGCCCTTATAGTTCAGGATTGGAAAATGTCACGATTATCACACCCGAGATGAATTTCCCAACAAAAGTGCTGGCATTCAGACTCTTTCCGCGGCCATTCGGAAACAATGTTTACAAAGCTCTTCCCTACCGCCGTGAAGTTCGCCGGATCAGGCCTGATCTTGTTCATGGGTTCGAGGCACTTGGCTATGGATTTGCGCTGGCGCATTGCGGGCCGTATCCCAAAGTCCTGACGCCATGGGGAAACGACGTGTACGATTGGCCGAAACGCTCGCGCCTTGCACGATGGCTGGTAAAAAGTGCACTTCAAGGAGCAGATGCCATTTCAACGAACCATCCTGCTCTGGCGTCGTACCTCGTCCCCGAGTTCGGCATTCCGCGCGATAAGGTCGTTTCTTTCTCCTGGGGAGTGGACTTGACAGTTTTCAAACAGGGCTACGCCGAAGAGGTTGCAGCACTGCGGCGCGAGCTCGAGATTGCAGCCGACGCGCCGGTGGTGGTGAGCAATCGGCAGATGAACGCCTATTGGGGGATTGAAGAGATCGTGCGTGCCGTGCCGCGAGTAGTGGAGGAATTTCCATCGGCTGTCTTTGTGTTCCTGCGGGGAAGTGGAACGGCTGAATATGAAAGTGCGATGCGGCGCCTGGCTGAAGATGAGCGAGTGGCGCGAAACATACGGTTTGTAAGCGAGTTTATTAGTCCGCGCCAGATGGCCGTGTTTCTCAATATGGCGCACATGTTCGTATCTGTGCCTTACACTGACCTTCTATCCATCTCTGTGCTGGAAGGCATGGCGTGCGGGGCGATCCCCGTCCTTTCGGAGCTGGACGCATACAAAACGCGGGTGCAAGATGAGGAGAACGGATTTTATGTTCCAGTTCGGGATCCAGCCGCCGTTGCCAAGCGGGTAATCTATTGTTTGAAACATCCCGAGCTGAGAGAGCATATTGCAAAACAAAACCGCGAGATTGTCAGTACGCAGGATAATTGGGAAACGAACGCGCAGGCAATGGAGGCGCTCTATCAGCAGCTGATAGCACGTCGGCGATCTTCAGGGACGCCTGGAGTACCGAATTAATCCCGTATTGAAAGGTTTAGGAAGGGAGTGCGAGGGGTAATCCGCCGCGGCGGATTCCCCTCGCATGTTGAAACGTAAAATTTAGAATTATTGCCATGGACATCAATAACCAGAAAAAGCAGAAATCATGGTTTGCGTGGGCGTTACCTGTGCTTGGCACGTTGGTGCTCGCGGTGCTGGTATGGCAAGTACCTCTCTTGCGCTACGTGCTGCCATTTGCCTTTCTGGGCTATCTTCTTGGCAAGGGAGTCTGGAGCTGCGGCGCAGAACAGCGGCGATTCCTGCTGCTCGTCGTTATAGTCGCGCTTGTGCTCAGGTTGCTTTACGCCTTCACGATTCAATCGCTGCCCGTACGCTCCGCAGAGGGATTTTTCTTCCCTGACGAAGGCTCTTACGACGTCTTTAGCGAGAAAATCGCCAGCGATTGGCACGCGGGAATCTTCCCTGAGTTGTGGAAAGATACCTACCTCGGCACGCTGCACACAGGCTACTATCGGATTCTGGCGGCGGTCTATTATGTGTTGGGCCACAGGCCGTTTGTTGCCATCCTTCTTAATGTCCTGGCGGCAAGTCTGGTTCCGGTCTTACTCTACTTTCTGGGCTTACGGCTAATTAACGAGCAAGGAGCGCGATGGGCCGCATTGCTTGGTGTTGTGCATCCAAGCTTCTGGTTTTGGAACGCCTTTTTAATCAAGGATGCGTTCCATATTGTTTTCTTTCTTTTTCTGCTGTGGGTGCTTTTGCGGCTGGTCGAGCGGGTGAGCTATGTTGATCTGCTGGCGGCATTAGGCGGTGTATTTTTTCTGAGCATTTTACGTGTCTACAGTAGCGCAACGCTGGTTGCCACGCTCATTGCCTACCTGATGTTTTTCGCACCGCGGAAACGGTGGTACTGGATTGCGGCGGTTGGTCTGGTGGTTCTGCTTCTTGCAGGTCGGCTGGTGTTTTATGTGCGCAGCTATGAGGATCAGATCATTTACAGTTTTCTCAACATGCTGCCGGATGAGATTTCCAACCACTGGCGCCTGGCCAAACATCTGGTGCGCGGCATTCCACGGTTTGTACTCGCGCCGTATGCCTGGTACTTCTCTGGCACGTATGACTTACATTATTTTCTCTATCCCGGGCAATGGTTTCTCTACCTGGTAATCTTGCCGTTCGCGCTGAAAGGCTGCGCCGTGGTGTTTAAAGAAGATCGGCGCGAATGGTTCTTCCTCCTGTTCCCCATTGTTGTAAGTTGTTTCGTTTTCCTGCTTGCCTTTCGGGGATCAGTGCCACGCCAACGTCTGAGCCTGGAGGCACTCTTTATTCTGATGGCAGCAATGGGAGTTCAACGCAAAGGCAGCCGAGGTGTCGTCGTTTCTTGGTATGTCCTGTTTGGCCTCTTCGTGACCGTCCACATCATTTCGCTCTTTGTCCGTGGAATATGGTAATAATGTAAGGGCGACCCGCCGCGGCGGGTCGCCCCTACAATATCTGATAAACCTAACAAATGGACAAGGGTGTGTTTCGATCCGCGAGGCAAACGTTTCTCACCGTGCGGAGCTCATAAAAAGAGGCGCTACGGAGGAATTTCGTAGTCTTTCCCCAAAATCTGTCCTATGAGTCACGCTCTCAGAAACAGCCCCGAAGAGGCCATCTGTTGAATAACAGAGAATCGCGGGAAGGGCCATATTCAACGTGTTGAGACCCAGGACGCAGAGACCTCCGTGCCCGAAGAAGATCGCTTGGAGGACCAAGGCGACGAGGATGGCGGGAAAGGCGGCCCATCCCAATATCAATCCGATCAGGCCGGTCAAGAGCAGATGCGCCGTCGTGGGGGAACGGGGATGGGGATGAGCGAGACGACGAAGAAAACTGACGAAAGCACGGCGACTTCGGGAATGCGTTCCTGATCGAGCCTCCACAGGCCGATTCCGACGCCGGCGGCGGCCACGGCGGATCCGATGACAAGGGCTTCAGCGGACATGACGCCTTCGGGGATGTGCATGGGGTCTCCGGATCTCTTGCGCGGCGATCGAGTCGGTGGCGGTATGAAAATCCGACGATTCGTAATACTGATGGATTGTCGACTGAAGGTCCGGGGGTGTCAATCATCGATGCAGATGCCGCTTCTGGGTTTGGCATTTTGGGGGAGCGAGGGGGCTTTGGGTGAAACTCCGCAGAAGCGGACTGCCACTCGTGGAGGGGTGTCCGGACCGCCCGGAGGGGGTTCAACGATTTTCAGCTTGTTTGGATGGCATGAATATGGGAATTGTTTCACTTGTGTTAGTTCGATGTGTCGCGAACGGGGCGCCTTTGCGCTATCCTGATTGAACGCGAACCACGCATTCGGGACAAAGGAGGACGGGCTCGATAGTGTTGTCTCGGGCTTTTGCTTTCCCATGATAGATTCTTATTCTGCTCCACGCGATTACTGGAAAACCATGTGGATCTGTGTGTTGTTTATCGTTGGCGCTGCGGTGTTTACGTGGTGTCCGCATCGGATGGAGACGTGGCATGGATTGGATATTCGAATTGCCGAATGGGTTAATGGTTGGATCGGACATTCGCGTGGTTGGGATTGGCTGTTGGCGGCCTTGAATCACGACAAACTGGCGCAGCCGTTTGGTGTGGCCACTCTTTTGGCCATTTGGGTGGCCTTCGCCTGGGGCCGGCGGGAACACGATATGGGCCGTTTGCTCGGTCATTTGCTGATGACGGCGGGCGCGGTGATTCTGGCGCTGGGGATCGTTTATGCACTGACCGAGAATCTGGAAGAGTATCTGAATGTGCGCGGGCCTCATTATGAGTTGCCCGAGTTGTTGCGTTTGGAGGATTTCAATCCCGATTGGGCGGTGGATGTCAGGGACAAGGAGTCCGTGCCTTCGCGCGCGGGCACGATTTACTTTACGGTGTTCTGGATGGCGCTATTCCGTTCACGGGCCTTGGCGCTGGCGCTGCTGGCTCCGGTCGCTCTGTTTGGATTCTCGGCGGCGGCGGTGGGCCGGGAATGGACGAGCGCCGTTGTGGCGGGAGCCCTTTTGGGGGGGGCGGGGGCTTCGTTTCTGACACGCACTCCGTTGGCGGGATTTCC
>CAZVVA010000022.1:0-25831 GCA_964630455.1 uncultured Candidatus Sumerlaeota bacterium | reverse complement strand
GGCGAGCGACCCTGCTTACCACTAGTGTCATTGAACTTCTCCAGACCAGAGAGGACACTCCGCACAACCCGGTCCTTACAAAGAGAAAATTCACGTGGATGAAACAGCCCGTCAGATTCAAAAAATGTTCGACACCGTAGCGCCAGCCTACGATCTGCTGAATCATATACTCAGCGCAAATATTGATAAGCACTGGCGTCACCTTGCAACTAGAATGGTGCTCAATGGCAACGTCACCCGCGCCCTTGACTTGTGTACCGGGACAGCTGATCTGGCCCTCTGTATTGCCGCAGCCGCTCGCCCTGATGCCGTAATCGTCGGCCTTGATTTCTCCCGTGCCATGCTCACAAAAGCCCGGCTCAAGATCCAGCGCGCATCGCTCAATAATTCGCCTTGTCTGGTTCAGGCTGATTGCCTTTCTCTCCCCTTCGCGGATCAATCTTTCGACCTCGTCACCGTTGCCTTTGGGTTTCGCAACCTCAGTGATCTGGCCCAGGGAATACGCGAAATGGTTCGTGTTACCCGACCCAGAGGGAAAGTGCTTATCCTTGAATTCTCACTTCCATCACGTGGAGTCTTCCGAAACCTCTATCGCCTCTACTTGACCCGTGTGCTGCCTCGCATTGGCTACTGGTTAACACGTACCCAGGCGTACGGCTATTTACAGCATTCTATTCACACATTTCCCGATCCTGAGCGGCTCAAGAGTCTGCTGCTGGCCTCCGGTCTTCACAACGTTCGCATGATCCCCCGTACGCAAGGAATCGTCTGCTACTATCTGGGAGAGGTGCCATGATCACACGTCTCATCGTCGGCATCAGCGGTGCAAGCGGCGTCTATTATGCCAGGCGCTTCCTGGAAACTGTCCTGACCCTGCCCGTTACTGTGTCCCTCATCATTACGCAAACCGCTGCCCTGCTCATCGAAAAGGAACTCAAAGTGTCCGGATTTCAGCAGACATTGCGCCTTGCGGACTTCCTTTCGGTCAGCCCCGATGCGCTGGCAAAGCTCACCCATCATCGCAATGATGATCTACTCGCACCACCAGCCAGCGGATCAACCCCTTACGACGCCATGGTCATCATTCCTTGCTCCATGAAAACGCTTAGCGCCGTGGCAACAGGCTACGCTGCCAATCTTATAACGCGCACCGCCGATGTCTGCCTCAAGGAACACCGCCCATTGATACTCGTTCCGCGCGAAACACCCCTCAACGCAATCCATCTCGAGAATATGCTGACCCTCGCCCATGCTGGTGCCTGTATCCTGCCTGCTATGCCGGCTTTCTATCATCATCCCACAACAATTGACGACCTGGCGGACTTTCTCACTTCCAGAATCTTTGCCCGCCTTGGGTTGCCTCATCCCAAGAAAATTCAATGGTCTGCTGAGGATCCCCTGACATGAAACTTATGCGCAAGATTGCCGCGGTGCTGGAGATGATCAAATTCGAACATTCGGTATTTGCGCTGCCTTTTGCCCTGATCAGTATGCTTCTGGCAGCCCACGGAATTCCTTCCCTGCGCGTCATCGTTCTGATTGTCCTGGCCTGCGTGTTTGCCCGCTCTGCTGCCATGGCCTTCAATCGCATCGTTGACCTTGATTATGACCGCCAGAATCCGCGCACACGCACTCGCGCGCTTCCTACAGGCCAGCTCAGCCTGACGTTCACCTGGGGATTTGTAGCACTAATGGCCCTGCTCTTTATCTTCTGCGCTTCACAGCTCAACCGGTTAACCTTCGCTCTCTCGCCAGTTGTGCTCATTATCATCCTTGGCTATTCCTACACAAAACGCGTTACTATCTACTCGCACTTCATTCTAGGCCTGGCACTCAGCCTGGCTCCGATTGGGGCGTGGGTGGCAGTGCGTGGAGCCTTTGCCGTGTCGCCGCTGGTGCTGGGACTGGGCGTCCTGCTCTGGACCGCAGGCTTTGACATTCTTTACGCATGCCAGGATTATGACATTGACGTTAAACTCAGCATTCTCTCAATCCCTCAACGACTTGGAATTCCTGCGGCGCTGCGTGTGGCACGGCTTGCTCATGCTGGCGCATTCTGCTCTTTCCTGATGGTCTATTTTCTCAGTACACTTTCGTGGTTCTTTCTGTTCGGTGTCCTTGTCACCGGCGGGTTGCTCTTATACGAACATAATCTGGTAAGTCCGCGCGACCTCTCACGCATAAATACCGCATTCTTCACGGTCAACGGCCTGATCAGCGTATTTCTGTTCGCCTGTGGCGCACTGGATTTTCTCGTCCGGTTTGCCAGTTAGCCAGATGATTGTACGGGCGTTCAATTGAACGCCCATACTCAATAAGGTCCTCAGTCAGCAGGACTCATTTTTAAGCTCACGCAACACTGGTGCTACTCATGTACCTTAGCGCACTACAGATAAAGAACTTTCGCAATATCCAGTCCCTCAAACTCTCGCTCGCTCCCGGGACGAATCTCTTCTGGGGTGACAACGCTCAGGGAAAAACCAATGTCCTCGAGGCCATCTACTATCTCGCCACGGGTCGTTCCTTTCGTACCCGGATTGACCGCGAATGCCTCCCCTGGAATTGCGCCGACGATACCGTGGCCATAATCAAAGGGACGATTCATCGCTCAGAAGGTGAACACAACGTCACTGTCGCCATTTCCCCCACGGATAAGGCAGTCCTTGTAGATGAAAAGCAAATTAATCGCCTCGGCCTCCTCTGGGGCAGGATCAATGCTGTTCTCTTTACGCCCGATGATCTTCAGATCGTCAAAGGCCCCCCGGCCTTACGCCGACGCTTCCTGGATATGGAAATCAGCCAGGTCAGCCCCACCTACCTCACTCATCTTCAGCTCCTTCACAAGATTCTCAAACGCCGTAATCTCCTCCTAAGAGCCGAAGCAGAGCCCAATCAGATCAACACGATGCTCGATGGTCTTGATCAACAGCTCGTGGAAAGTGCTGCGGAAATCTTCCACCTTCGCCACCAGGTGATCCAGCAACTCTCAGCGCATGCAGCACGCTATTACAGCCTCCTATCCCAGGAACAGGAACACCTCGAACTCTCTTATCAGAACTTTCTTGAAACCCGCAGCAAACTTTCTCCGGAGCAGGCAATGCTCGCCTATTCCCAGCGCCTGCGCGAAAGCCGCGAAGGCGACTTCTACCGCGCACAAACCACCGTCGGCCCTCACCGTGATGATATCCAGATTCTCATCAATAAAAACGACGCGCGCACCTACGCTTCCCAGGGTCAGCAGCGCTCCGCCATCATCGCCATCCGGCTCGCGGAAATTCACCTCATGCACGACTTTACCGGCCAGACACCTATCCTCCTCCTGGATGACATCACCTCCGAACTCGACGAACATCGCAAAATCCAGCTCCTCTCCTTGCTGACTCAGAACCTCCAGACCATTATCACCGCCACTGACCGTCAACCCATTACCAGCCGTTTCCCCATGGACAAAACCTTTCACGTCGAAAATGGTGGACTCTCCAAGTAGGCTGTGACTCCACCAGCCCACTGTGTCCGCTCGCCACCACACAGTCATAACCCTGCATCTGTGAACCTACACATTATCGGGGTAGAATACACGAATGAAGAAAATGCGCGGAACTCGCAAGAGGCTGTAGGGGCACGCCGCGGCGTGCCCCTACAAAATCTTTTGCCTTCTAATGCAGGAGGATGCTTTCCCGACTACGCGCCACTGACAATCTTCGTTAGCCACGGACTTATGAAACAGAGCGCGAAAAGAAGCGACACGACATACATGAGGGGATGCACCTCGCGCCCTTTGCCGATCAGCACCTTAATGAGAGAAAAACTTATAAAGCCAAATCCTATCCCGTAGGAGATGTTCAGTGTGAGTGGCATGACGAGAATAACCAGGAATGCCGGCAGCCCTTCTTCTATATTTGCAAAGTTGATCTCCGTAATCACCTTGAACATGAGAAATCCGACGATAATAAGCGCAGGCGCCGTGATCGGATACAAATAGCCCTGCTTCAGCACCTTACACCCTTCTAACCCCAGCTGCTCAATCAACACTCTACCATCACCCGACAACACCTGCTGTCCGGCGATTGCAAACTCCTGCATCACCATGTAGCCGCCCCCTATAATAGCGATAATCGGCGTAAAAAAGAGTGCGACAAAGAAGAGCAACCCTGTGACCACAGCAGTTAAACCGCTTCGTCCACCAGACGATACTCCCGCCGCGCTCTCAATGTAACTCGTCACTGAACTGCACCCCAACATCCCACCTGATACCGCACCCAGCGAATCTACAACCAGCAACCGCTTCAACCTGGGAATATTCCCTCGTTCATCAAGAAACCCTGCCTGCTTACCGATACCAATCGCCGTTCCCATGGTGTCGAAAAAGTCAGTCATGAAAAACGCAAAAATCACTGGAATCAGTGCAATTTTCATTGCCCCGGCAAGGTCAAACCGAAACATGGTCGAAAAATCACTGGGCAGTGCAAAAACAGTCTCAGGCCGCTGGACTATCTGAAACGGCCAAAACGCTCCAATGACCGCCGTAGCCAGAATCCCGATCAGCAAGGCCCCGGGAATCCGCAGCGCCACCAGAACCGCCGTAATCATCAATCCCAGCAATGCCAGCAGCGTCGCCGCGGAAGTCAGATTACCTAACTTTAACAGGGTTGCCTGGTCGAACACAATGATCCCCGCGTCTTTCAGTCCGATCAACGCTATGAACAACCCAATGGCCACTCCTATCGCGTATTTTAAACTCTGCGGAATCGCCTCCATAATGATCGTCCGTAGATTGGTAAGGCTCAGAATCAGCACCAGAATCCCTTCTGCAACCACCACGCCCATACCCACCTGCCACGTCTCGCCCATGCTGAGCACAATAGTGTACGCAACCATTGCATTCAGCCCCATTCCACATGCCAGGACCAGTGGATAATTTGTAAACAGGCCCATCAGAATTGTAATTAGCCCCGACGCGATGCACGTCGCCACCACAGCTCCTTCAAATGGCACCCCACCTGCACTCAGTATCGCCGGGTTAACAAACACAATGTACGCCATGGTCATGAAGGTGGTTATCCCTGCAACCACTTCTGTGCGGACGTTCGTCCCCAATTCGTCCAACTTGAAGAAGCGATTCAGCCCGTTCATGCGCCGCGTCCTCCTTTAGATCGGCCTCCTAGGTGGGAGGCATCCAATTATTCTTGCATCATGACTAATGCCCTACAACCTTGGGAATTACCTGATAGTAAAACAACTTTGCAACAGAAATTTTACTCTCTTCAGCTCCTTTTTTAAGGCCAATCTCGCTCGCCTGGCAATGGTAACGAGTTTGCCGCTCGCCATGCTGCGGATGTCTCCCGACGCTGAAACTCAACGCAGCTTATCTCTCATGCGGCCTGATCTGCTGCCAACGCGCTGCCATAAGCTTCTGGCACAGCCCCACTTATGGCTAAAAATGCCTTCTTCGTCCTCACGCTACTAAACTATTGACATCGCATCGTAATTCTGATTCAATCAAATACTGTATTGTCAGTGAAGGAAGATAAGAACGACCTGAATTTTTTCGCCTGTTGCTAGGAATGACGAGCTCCCGACGTCTTTCTTGGCAACTGGTGAGTCCTAGAAAGGGATGAAGACAGCCGTGTCTATTACAGCTGAAAACAAAAAGGAACTGATCGAGCAATTCAAAACCCACGAAACTGATACCGGATCGCCTGAAGTTCAGATCTCTATCCTGACTAAACGCATCCAGAACCTCACCGAGCATTTCAAAACTCACAAAAAGGACTACCACTCACGACGTGGTCTTCTCAAATTGGTCGGGAAACGCAAGAACCTGTTACACTATCTGCGTAACATAGATATGAATCGGTACCACGATCTACTGAAAAAACTTGGGTTACGGAAATAATCGCGGTGCCGCTTATTCTTCAATGGTGTCTGTGTGTGGTTGAATCCGGAATGGAATAGCTCACAAACCTAAAGCAGACTCCCATACTATAGTTCCAAAATCAAAAAGAAGGGAAGTACTCTTAAGCACTCAGTCATTCCCCTGAGAGAATATAGCAGAGGGATGACATAAAAAAAACGCGCGCCACGAGCTAATGGGGTTTCGGTTTCGGGGTTTTGAGGTTTCGTGTTCAAGAAGTACGGTGCTCCAATAGCACGAAAACTCAAAAGCCCGAAACATGCGACCCGTTCATGCGAGAGCAGACTCATTGGTTCGTTGGCGATGCAGAAAGGTCCATGATTCATGTCAGCAAAATTTGAGGTCCCATTCGGAGACAAGTCTCTCACAATTGAAATCGGAAAAGTGGCCAAACAAGCCAATGCCTCAGTGCTGGTTCAGGTTGGCGGAACCGTCGCCCTGGTCGCAGTAGTAGCCGCATCAAAACCTCTTGAAAACGTTAATTTTCTTCCTCTCACCGTTGACTACCGAGAAAAATTCTATGCTTCCGGTCGCATCCCCGGCGGCTTTATCAAACGAGAAAGCCGACCCGGGGAGAGCGAAATGATCAAGGCTCGCCTTATTGATCGCCCCATTCGCCCACTTTTTCCCGAAGGCTATTCTACCGAAACCCAAATCTACGTTACCGTACTCTCTATGGATCAGGAAAACCCGGCAGAACTCCCTGTCTTGATTGGCGCTTCCACTGCTCTCTACATCTCGGACATCCCCTTTACCACCCCGATTGCTGGGGTGCGCGTCGGCATGGTTGATGACCAGTTCATTATTAATCCGACCTATAATGATCTGGAAAAGAGCCAGCTGGACCTTGTTGCCGCTGGCACCAAGCATGCCATAATCATGGTGGAGGGCGGGGTGAAGGAACTTCCTGAAGCCCTGATTTCCAAAGCATTGCGCCTGGCACATGCCGAGATTCAAAATATCATTGAGATACAGGAGAAAATCCGCGAGCAACTTGGCCAGGAAAAAACGCCAGTCCCCACTGTCACCCAGGATGAAACCCTGGTCTCTCAAATCGAAACTCTGGCTCTCCCGCTTCTCGAACAACTGAGCGTCATGGAGGAAAAACAAAAGCGTTCGCAGCGCCTTCAGGAGATCCATCAGACGGTCAACGAACAATTGGCAGAGGCCTTTCCGGATCAAGAAAAGACCATTAGCAACATCATTAATACCCTGGACAGCAAAATAGTCCGGCAAATGATCCTCGAAAAAAAGATGCGCCAGGATGGGCGAGGCCCGCTGGATATTCGACCCATCACGTGCGAAGTGAATATCCTACCACGCACGCATGGCTCTGCACTCTTCACACGCGGCCAGACCCAGGCGCTCTCCACCGTTACTCTCGGCACAAGCCAAGACCGCCAAACCATAGATAATATTCTTGGTGTCTCAGAAAAACACTTTATGCTGCACTATAACTTCCCCTCCTATAGTGTTGGCGAGGTACGGCCAGTCCGTGGCCCCGGACGGCGCGAAATCGGCCACGGGGCACTCGCAGAACGCGCCCTCGAGCCCGTTATTCCCGACAAGGAGAGTTTCCCCTACACCATTCGCGTGGTCTCAGAAATCCTCGAATCCAACGGCTCCTCCTCCATGGCCGCGTTGAGCAGCGGAACCCTCAGTCTTATGGACGCTGGGATTCCCATACAAGCCCCGGTGGCCGGAATAGCCATGGGGTTGGTCCAAGAAGACGATCGCTTCGTCATCCTTACCGATATTACGGGCCTCGAAGACCACATGGGAGACATGGACCTGAAGATAGCAGGAACGGAAAAGGGAGTAACAGCACTGCAAATGGATATCAAAACAGACGGCGTCAGTTTTGAGATTCTCGACCAGGTCTTGGATCAGGCAAAAGCCGCACGCCAAGTGGTGCTAGAGAAAATGCGCGAGACCCTAAGCGTTCCCCGCCCTGAACTCTCCCCCTATGCCCCACGCATCACGACGCTCCATATCAACCCGGCACGCATCAGGGACCTCATCGGACCAGGAGGCAAAGTCATTAGGGGCATCATTGAGAAGACCGGCGTGCGGATTGACGTAGAGAACGACGGCTCGGTCTATGTTGCCGCTGTTGATGATGAAGCCTCTGCTAGCGCCATTGAAATGATCAACGCCCTTACTGCAGAAATTGAGATTAATAAGATCTACATGGGCAAGGTCACTAGGGTAGCAAACTTCGGCGCTATCGTGGAGATTTTCCCCGGACGCGATGGATTAGTTCACATATCAGAACTCGACAATAAGCGCATCGCCCGCGTCGAAGATGTCTGCCGCCCTGGCGATAGCATACTTGTGAAAGTCATCGATATTGACAATGATACCGGCCGCGTTCGCCTAAGTAGAAAAGCTGCCATGAAATAGCAGCAAAAAGCCCCTCCCTTAACCCTAAAGCGAAACTTTTGCAAAGCTGTACAACATATTGACGTTTCTGTGAAAAGCTAGCCATATATTCCATTTCATTTCCTGTGTGTTGCAAATTGCAATAATTTCCTGCTAAGTACTTAATTTTGCAAGAGCCTTGAGAATCTAGAACTTATCTCAAGGCTCTTTTTTGCTTTGACAGCCACAAAAAATCTGCTACTATCTCAAGGTAGAAATGGCATGAAGAATAGGGAGCAACCTTAAGCCAATCAAATTTTCTCGTCTGTTGTTTTTGTAAGGCTCGAGCATCATTCACACAGGTTTTCTTATTTCCATTATACTGAACTCGTGAAATTCGGTGCGGTTCTTTCCCCTGAACCGGGAATATTTTTACTCCCTTTTCTTTCCCGGCCCGGGTGATTCAGTCTGATCGGCTGACCGCGCATCGTTCCCGAGCGCGCCCAGATCAAAAAAGTAAGGTTGCCCAAAAGGAAACCAAAAAGAGTTAACCCCAGGCAGGCTCCGAGCGGCCAGGTTGTTACTCTCAGAATTATTCTGGCTTTAGTGTAGGTGTATGATGTTTCGCAAAAGTGTCTTAAACAGTGGCGTTCGTGTCGTTACGGAGTATATTCCGCATGTCCGCTCCGTGTCCGTCGGCCTGTGGCTGGATGCAGGGAGCCGTGTGGAGCACGAGTATGAAAACGGAATGACTCATTTTGTTGAGCATATGTTTTTCAAGGGCACCCACTCCCAGAACGTCTTTCAAATTGCCGCCACGATTAACGAACTCGGGGGCGATGTTAATGCCTTTACCACCCATGAAATGCTCTGCCTCTATGCCAAACTTCTTGACGAGCATCTCCCCCGCGCCATCGAGCTGCTGGTAAACCTGTATCTGAACTCAGCGTTTGAGCCCGAGGAAATTGAACGCGAGCGCGGTGTTGTGCTCGAGGAGATTAACCTTTATAACGATACCCCCGAGGAGCGGGTTGTTGACCTCTTTACGGAAGACCTCTGGAAAGGAAATGGCCTGGGCCGGCCAATTCTCGGCTGTGCATCGAACATCTCCCGCTTTGACCATCAGGCCATAACCAAGTTTGCCCACAAGGAGTTCCCGCCAAAGCGCCTGGTAGTTTCCATCGCAGGAAACTTTGATACTGCTATAGTTAAAGAGGTGATAAGAGACAATCTTGATGAGCTCCCAAATGGCTCAGAACCAGGTAACGGCTTTCAGTCGCCTGAACATCGCTTTGGCATCAGAGGAATTGGGCAGGAGTTGAGCCAATCTCATTTCTGCCTGGGAACAATAAGCTTACCACGCACGTCCGCAGATCGGCATCGTTTTGAGATCATGAATATTATTCTCGGCGGTGGCATGGGCTCGCGTATCTTTCAAGAAGTCAGAGAACGACATGGCCTGGCTTACACTATTGGTTCGAGTCAAACCGGCTATCGCGACGTGGGATATTTTGCAATCTCAGGCGCTACCAGCCCTCAGAATTTGCCAAAAGTCCTGGAGGTCGTTCTGCGCGAAGTTCGCAAAATCTATCGCGATGAAGTGAGCGATGCGGAACTCGCCAATGCAAAAGCTCAGCTTAAAGGAACAATCCTCCTGGGACTTGAAAATACCCGAAACCGCATGATGCGACTGGCAGAATACGAACTCTATTTCGGCAAGCACATTCCTGTTGATACGGTAATCCAGGAAATTGATGCTGTCACAAAGCACGACGTTCTGGGAGCAGCTGAAAAATACCTGCGCAATGCTGACGTTGGGCTGGTTACGCTCGGCCCTGACCCACTTGATACTCAAACCGTCGGCAGCGTGACTTTCTAAGACTTCTTTGCTGCTGCCATAGATACTTCGCCTATGGTAGCTTCAATAGAGGAAAGAGCGTTGAGGTTTGCCCTACCTCAACGCTCTTTTTGTCTCTCTCCCTATTGTCTGATCGCCCAGAAGCGAGACTACGGCTGACTCCATGAGCGATTTCTTGCCACCAGGGCTCTCGTCATGAACTGATCCATGCAAGCACCAGACTCCTTTATGCTTCATTAATTACAGGTCTACTCCTGGTGAGGCATAAAAGTCATGCGCGTGATCGCAATCCCCAGTGGCATCCCCCGGCCGCTAGGGTGATACATGCTGTAGCGCACATCTAAACGCAGGTGCTCCACTGCGCCGGTCAGTGCAGCATGAGGAATCTGGATCGTAAAGGTTTCTGATTCAGGATAGCCCTGCTCATAAGTAAACGTCCCCATATGTGTACCGTTCAGCGAAACCGTCAAACGTTGCGGACGCCAAGGCTGATTGAATGTTGTGGTTTCGATTATCATATCCCAGGCCCTTTTTGCGGGTAGCGAAAAGAGCAATTCCCCTCCCGAGGGTTTGAGCCAGACCGCCTTAGCCTCGTGCGGATAGAATCCGTAGTAGAGATGGCGCTCGCCCTCCGGCTGGCTGAAATCAATCGCATTGTTCTCGAGCGCATAGTATGAGGGCTCGCGCAAATCCCCATAAAATGAACGGCCCTGCGTCAAACAGAAAAGAAGCTGATTATTCTTCCAGTCCCACCGCGCTGCCTCATTATAATCTACTCCGCTCAGCCAATTCCATCCATTATCTTCGTAGAATGCTCCGATCGCCTGAACACCCACTGACCAGAACGCCAGCACCACAAAGACCACTCGAAACCATACCCTTTTCGAGAGCAGTTCCAGTGGTCGAACACACAGAAGAACGAGCAATGGCAGCATGTCCGTCAGATACCTGGGGCCAAAATTCCACCCGCCCCACCATTTGCTATATGACGTAAGCACAACCATATACGCCACTACCATCAGACCTACAACGAAGTAAAACCAGTGACGCTTCACCTCCCGCCCGGCAAGGTACAACCCATACAGGCTGATTAAAAAAATTGGCGAGTAGATGAACAACCCCCGGCTTGGGCTGATGAGCAGGCCAGCGAGATTTTCCAGGCGATGCGGCTGTTCCAGGAATTTGTGCTCGCCAATCAGCTGGAAGTAGCCGCCAAGCAACGTATGATAATGGCTAAGGTGGTAAAAAATCATAAATCCTATGGGAAGAAGAAAAGGGAGGTGAAAGATCAGCATTGCTCGGCCCAACCGCGCTGCAGGATACTCCTGCCTGCGCCGCAGATACTCACCCACAAGCAGCACTACAACCAATGGCCAGAGCACCGCGTTTGACGGCCGCGAGAGTATGGCCATTCCTAGCGAAAATCCTGCAAGCGCATGAAATCCCGGCCTCTCCCTGGCGAGCATCAGACCAAGAAACATCAGACAGACGTAAAGCTGGCTGGCCCCGTGCTGCCACAGCGCCTGGCTGCTTGTAGTCCACGTAGAGCACCCGAACGCATAAATGGCAGCAAGTATTAATGCTTTCCCTTTGCTCGTCACGTGTCCCAGCACGCTGTAGAACACTACCACCGAACCAGCCGCAATCAGCGCGGCTGACAACTTCTCAAGAAAAATGAGGTTGACCAATTTAAACTGAAACCCGACCAGCGAGAAGAGCAGATAAACCGGCAGCGCAGTGAGTGGCGCACCGATCGGGAAACTGGAGAGATAGCGCCCGCCAACTTTGGTTACATAATAGGGAATCTCACGACTCGGAGAGGCGACAAATTCGTTGAGATCAAGATTGCCTTCGCAAATAATACTTACAGGCAAGAGACGCGCTGGCATATTGTCGCTTGAGAACAGACCTCGGCGATTCGACAGATAAACGCCTACGGCCAGGAGAAATAGGAATACGAAGCGATGCCGGCGCAAAATGTCGTATACGTGGGAGAGGCCTGTCATGGAAATCGCCATAAATTCGCCGTTGCTCCTTAACTGGTATGAATCACACAAGACGGCAGGTACAAGGCCAATTCTTTAATTCACCCAATAAAGACTTTCTGCTTTGATTACAAGTGTTAAAAAAGCTGCTTCCCAGTCAAGCACTATCGTAAGAAAACACCCTCTCTCTACCTAGAGATACACCGCGGCTGCTATGGTGACTATCTACATTGGGAGGATAACCGGAGCAGCTATTCGCGGATATCAATGAGCAGGACTAGTATCTTTGCCGAACAAAATCTCAGAATATGCTAGCTCAACTATTTCGCTCCAAACTTACCTGCCGGATTCACGGTCATAAGGAAACGTAAAGAACTAGCATTACCACAGCAGTAATGGCACATAACACCACTTTTCAAAATGCTTATTTTTTTAGTTCTTGGGATTTTATAGTGGGTGGTCCTAGTAGCCATTAGTGGTGCCCAATTGGGGTAATTGTAGGGGCGTTTAATTAAACGTCCCTACATGCCAGTCCCAAAAAAATACATATGGCTATACGATAATTCAGGTTTCTCCTATAATGGCGGAATCGCTATAAACAGGGCCGTACAGCCTCAAAGACCCAAAATTGTACTAGCAGCTCGCCCACTACAGATTCCGAAGAGCCATTTTTTTGTATGCTACTTTTCTTGTGTATTTTTTCGATTAAAGAGAAGGGAAACAGTTCATAATTTTTCCCAGTTTGGTAACATTTCTTCGTGTACTTCGTGGTGATTAGCTTTGACTAGTCTTTTACCACGAAGCTCAAGAAGGCCACGAAGATTTTCGCTTATAATTCATTTTATGAGCCATATCAAATGTGGTGGTGCGCTAGTATGGGGCAGTTACTCCTGAGGCGCATCCGCCAAGGCGGACATGAACTGCCCTTACAAAAAAGGGCGCACAGGATGGGGAATTGCTCGCACTGTATGGCTCAGATTGTCGCTTAATCACAACCGCGCCTTTCACTACCTCTCGTCAGATAAGCTCATTCTACCGCTACACAGGCCGTTATTTTTATGCTTGATTTTTCTTCGGCCCCTACTAATGCTTTGTCTGATCATTGCTTAGGCGATGGAGAAGCGGCTACGTGTGCTTGTATGTTAAGCGCTGCCGTGCGGCTGGTACGGGTTTTGCAGCACCCCTCCGCAAGGTTGTTTTTCTCACGACATTCTCACCTTGAGGTGCAATGGTGCGGCTGATGGAGACACCGAATGATCACTGTTGACGGGCTAACAAAAGTCTACGGAAACACTGTTGCTATTCAGGATGTCTCGTTCTCTGTTGATACAGGGGAAATTCTCGGTTTTCTCGGGCCCAATGCTGCGGGTAAAACCACCACCATGCGCATTCTCACCTGTCACACCCCCCCGACCCGCGGCACAGCATCAGTTGCTGGATATAATATTCATACCCACTCGCTTGACGTCCGACGTAACATCGGCTACATGCCCGAAACAGTTCCCCTCTATAATGAAATGACCGTTGCGAGCTACCTGGACTTCATGGCCCACGCCAAAGGCTACAATCGCAAGGAGCGGCCAGCGTATGTAGAGCGCGTTGTTGAGGAAACGGGACTCGCGTCTGTTTCCACGCGCCTGATCGGCAATCTCTCGAAAGGCTTTCGCCAGCGCGTTGGTCTCGCACAGGCCCTGATTGGTAATCCAAAAGTCTTGATTCTCGACGAGCCAACCATCGGCCTGGATCCGAAACAAATTTCCGAAATTCGTGCCCTTATTAAATCGCTGGCAAAGAAGAAAACCGTCATCCTGAGTACGCACATACTCCCTGAGGTCAGCATGATTTGCTCCAAAGTGGTGATTATTAACGAAGGCCGTATCGTCGCATTCGGCACTCCGGAAAAGCTCGTCACCGAGCTCCAGCAGACCACCCAGACCTGCGCCACCATCGAAGGGCCTGCTGAGCAGGTAATTGCGCGACTGCGGAGCATCCCGGGCGTGCAGACGGCGCAGCTTGCCAGAAAAATCAGCCCCAATCAGCATGACTACCTCATCGAGTCGAAAAAGGATGCCGACATCCGAGCACAAATTTCTCAGACCATTGTTGCGGCGGGATGGAAGCTGCTCGAACTGCGCACGCTTGGGTTTTCGCTGGAGGACATTTTCATGCAGGTTATCGCAGGCGAAACGGAGGTCCGCAAGCATGTCGCCTAGATTCTATCCGGTGTTTCGGCGCGAAATTAAGGCGTACATCCAGTCGCCCGCCATCTATGTGGTTGGGGGACTCTATTTCGCCATGGCAGGCCTATTCTTCCACGACATTCTCGTCTACTTCGCTCAGCTGAGCGCGAATCCCAATATGCGCTCCATGACTGGCATTCATGAGCTCAATCTCACGCAATTTGTAGTGCGCAACACCTTCGGCCTGCTGAGTTTCCTCATGCTATTCGTTGCTCCCATGCTGACCATGCGCCTCATTGCAGAAGAGAAGAAAAGCGGGACGTTTGAGCTTCTGGTCACCTGCCCGATTCGCGACTGGGATCTTCTCCTGGGTAAATTCCTCGCGTGTGTTAGCATGATCGGCGCCTTCCTTGTCGTATGCCTGACGTATCCTATTGTGCTTAAAATCCTGGGCCAGCCGGAAACCCCGGTGATAGCCAGTTGCTACGTCGGCCTGTTCCTGATCAGCACAAGCTATATCGCCTTCGGCTTGTTCGCCTCGTCAGTCACGGAGAACCAGATTGTCTCAGCAATTATCTGCTTTGCCGGCCTGCTGATGTTCTACGTCGTGGGCGATCTAGCCTCCGCAGAAACTGGTCTGGTTGGCTCGGTGCTCGACGCGGTATCAATCCGGCTGCATAGTATGAATTTTACCAAAGGCGTGATTGAGCTGCAAGACGTTGCCTACTTCGTCCTATTCACCCTCTTCTTTCTCTTTCTCAGCGCCAAGGTTCTTCAATCCCGGCAGTGGAGAGTTTGACCATGTCCCATCAGGAAAGATCGAAACTCAAACTGCTTCCCATCCTCGGAATGATTCTCATTATCGTAGCCAATGTTATCAGTGCCATTTACGGATCGTTTACGCTGACGACTAAGATTCTCGCGATTGTTGGTGTTCTGCTTTTCTTATCGCTTTTCCTCCGCGTTGAAAGCAGCAATCTCAGGCAGTACCTGAACGTTACGCTATACGTCGTGTTCGTCCTGGGAATCATGGTGGTCATCTACATGATTGTTTCGAATCATCCCGCAAGCTGGGACTTAACGAAGACGAAATACTTCAGCCTTTCGCCCCAGACGGTGAAGTATCTCAAGGGGCTGACAAAACCTGTCAAAATCGTTGCCTTTACCGATCAGAAACGGCCGGCTCAAGAGTTCCTTCAGCGCTACGCCCGTGTCAGCACTAACGTTACCTACGAAATCCATAATCCCTTTCGTGATGCCCTGATTGCGCGGGAAATGGATACGAATGTGATTCCTGGCGATAGTTTTATCGTCTACGGCCAGAAAAAGAAAAAAATACACGGCCTCGATGAGGAGGGCTTTACAAACGCTATTATTGAAGTCACACGCGAGAAAGACACTGTGCTCTACTTTCTTACAGGGCACGGAGAAAAGCCGCTGGAGCGCGACTATTCACGCGGCGAAGACCAGCCGGATATCAGCCTCTCGCGCCTTAAACAGGTGCTTGAAGACCGCGCTTACAAGGTCAAAACCCTTGACCTCGCTCACAAGGGCTTTATCCCTGCGGATTGCTCAGTCCTGGTTTGCGCCGGTCCAATGACAGATCTCTTTTCCGTAGAGGTTGATGCTATTGCCACGTACCTAGATAATAGCGGCAAACTACTGTTTTGCCTCGATCCCGATGAATCGGTGAGAAATGCGCTGACCCAGTTTGCAACACTACTCAAGCGCTATGCGGTAAGCATTAAACCCGACATCATTGTGGATCCCAACCCCATTAGCCAGGGCATCTATGGCAATGCGTTTGCCCCCTTGATTACGGAATACGGTAGTCATCCTATCACCCAGGATCTCTCTTACATACGATCAATGATCATTGTTCCATACGCACGAACGGTTAACCCCGCCGACCCGGTACCAACGGACATTCGTGTCGAGAAGCTCCTGCTCTCCAGTGAGTACAGCTGGAGCGAAGAGCTCGCTGCACTTATCCAGAAGCGCGATCTGACCGTTCCGGATCGGAGTAAAATCCATCCGCAGTGCCTCGGCGTGGCGGTAACGAAATCCGCGCAAGGAAGCGCCGAAGATGCACAAACCAAGCTCGTGGTGCTGGGCGACTCGGATATCTTCTCCAATCAGCTGCTGGTCAGCGATGCCCCGGCTTTGCTCTTCCTGAACAGTGTGAGGTGGCTGACCGCGCAAAAGGATCTGATCGCCATTCCTCCAAAGATGTTCGAAGACACGCCAATCTACCTCTCCGCAGGCCAGGCCAAGTACCTGTTCGTCCTGCTTGTTGTCCTGATTCCGTCGCTTGTCTTCTTCGGTGGGCTGAGCTATACCATGATGAGGAGGAGAATGCGATGAGTTTAAGGCGCACTCTTATTGCCGGCGCCATATTTATAGTAATCCTGGGGATCTACTTTGCAGATAAGACGATCAATCTAAAACGCGAGATCGCCATCTCTGAAGAAGAACGCATCGTGCCGCTGGTAAAGGATGACGTCCTCAGCTTCTCGCTCACCAATCCAAATGGCACGTTCAGACTGCACAAAACCGGAGACAAATGGTACATCTCAAGTCCTCTCCACATGCTGGCTGATCAGGACACCGTTAATGTGATATTATCGAACCTGGCTGGCGGCAAGCGCCGCAATGAGTTCAAGCCTGACGATTTGGAGC
Source organism: uncultured Candidatus Sumerlaeota bacterium (assembly GCA_964630455.1). Taxonomy (GTDB): domain Bacteria; phylum Sumerlaeota; class Sumerlaeia; order MWCT01; family JAUWMI01; genus JAUWMI01. The sequence goes on along the minus strand of CAZVVA010000022.1, from coordinate 8,854 downwards.
AGTACGGTCTCAAAGAGCCAGGGATTCGTCTTGATCTCGAGTTCAAGCCTCCAGAGAAGCACGTCACGCTTCTGATTGGCAACGCCTCAACCTACTCCGGCCAGGTCTATGCCAGGCTCGCAACTGAAAAGAAGGTTTTTACCGTGAGCGAACATATTCAAAACACGCTCAAGAAGAGCCTCCATAATCTGCGCGATAAAACCGTTATCGCCTCTCCACCCGACAAGGCAGTCGCCATCACGCTACGGAATACTGAGGGCGAACTCCATGCGACCAAAGACGAGGAAGGGCGCTGGACCGTGGAGAAACCAGTTCATTGCCCTGGCGATAAGCTTGAGATCGAGAATCTGCTCCGCAAGGCGAACAGTGCCAGAGCCGCTGAATTCGTGGATACGGACGTCCAACCGCTGGACGCATACCAACTTGCAAGACCCACCGTATCTATCACGGTGGAGAAGATGTTGAATGACGACGCAGAAGCCACGACCGAAACCACGCTGCTGATTGGAAAACAGAAAGAGGACGCCACCATCTACTACGGCATGCGCAAAGGTGAGAAGCCGATCTTCCTTGTCGCTGAAGATCTCGTGGACGCGCTCAAGCAAGGCCCCAATACATATCGCGGCAAATCCCTCTTTACACTAAATATGACCGAAGTCGCTGACCTTGTCATTACTGCCGGTAAGAGCACTGTACGGCTCAAAAGGAATCTCTACCAAAATCAGTGGGAATTTGCTGATGACAAAGCCACACCTGTTGACCAGGACGCTGTATTCTCCCTTCTTTCGAAGACTATGAGCGTCAAGGCCAAAGAAATCGTTACCGATAAGCCCACAGAGCTCGAGCGCTATGGCCTTGCTGCACCAAAAGTGCGCTTCATCGTTGCTAGTATGGACGGCTCCACTACTGAAGGCATCCTGCTCGGGAATAAACCCACTGACCGTGACATTACCTATGTAAAAAAACTCAACGAAAAGACCGTTATGGGAATGGACTGGCAACTCACCGGGGAATTCTTCACGACCAGGACAGATGTGATTGACAAAACCATTCTGCGATTTGAAACCGCCAGCATTGTGAAGATTGAGATCACCCAGAAGGAGAAAGAAAACATCGTTCTTACCAAAGCGCGGCTTAAGTGGGACGTAACCCAGGGCCAGAAGAGCGGCGAAGTCGAGTCGTTTACCGCCTCGTCGTTCCTCTTCGCAATCAGCCGTCTCAAATACGATAAAGTCATACTAATGGATAGCACATCTCTTCGCGACGCCGGCCTCGATAAACCGCAAACCATCATTCGACTCTACGATACCTCGGATCATGCCATCGGAACCCTGGCATCTGGCAATGCGACAGACAGCCAGACTTACGTCTTGCTCGACCATGAAGACGTCTATACGGTAAGAACCACAGACCTTGACGAGATCACCAATGGCCTGAACGAAATCGAAGAAAGCCTCCAATAGCTGCGTTGCCGCTCGCCCACCGATTCATACTGAGAGTCATCCCACGAGAAGTTGTTCCTTACTCCTCCTTTGATTATTTTATTGCATCGGTTTGCAACGAGTAGTATGTTCCGCCTTGATTCAATGGTAGGGGCAGTTCATGGACTGGCCCTGCAAATGAGGCGAAAACAAGCGACCTGCTCGGGAGTGCGGCTTCATTGCCGCATTGCACTAAACCAGAAACACGATCTGCTACACGAAGGTATGATCCAGAAATCCATCATTACTGACCTCCTTATTCTCCTCCTTGCCATTCTGCTCTTTTACCATGGATTTCTTTCAGACGAGCTCATCACCCCCGGCAGCGACATGATAAATCTCTTTTATCCGCTTAAAGTTTTCGCTGCCAGATCCCTCGCTGCTGGCTTCATCCCCCTCTGGAATCCGTACAACTTTAGCGGCACGCCCTTTTTTGCCTCCATGCAGCCCGCAGTATTCTATCCCCTCGATCTGCTTCTTTTTCACGAGGCAAATCATATCATCGCGCTGAATCTTTATAAACTCCTGCATCTCTGGCTGATGGCAAACTTCATGTACCTGCTGCTGCACGTGGAGCTCAAACGCACTCGCCTTGCCGCCATTTGTGGCGCTTTGATCTTGCCATTCAGCAGCTTTGTGCTCGGACACCTCGAACACATCAACCAGCTCGCTGCCCTCACGTGGCTCCCCCTGCTCTTCATCTTGCTCAGACGTATGCTCCAGCCAAAGAAATGGATCCTGGTACCTATTTTTTCCGTGGCTCTGGCGTGCCAGATTCTTGCCGGCCATCCGCAACATGTTTTCTATACTCTGCTCCTGATCATATTCTATCTCATCTTCTGGCTTCCATTCGGACGGCGATACCAGCTAAGACATCGCCTGGCAGGTGTCGCAAAACTAGCCCTTGCCATCTCTCTCGGCATAGTGCTCGCCGCTGTTCAGCTCCTCCCTGCACAGGAACTCGCCAGCCACTCCTATCGCATTTTCAATGATTATAGCTACGCCACGGGATTTTCGCTGAACCCAAAATTTATGCTCACCTACCTCTACCCATCGGCATTTGGAACGTTTGCTCATCTCATTCCCGGCAGTGACAATCTGAGCGAGTATGGATGCTACATCGGCATCCTCCCCCTTCTGCTTGCTTTTGTTGGGATCGGCTACGCCTGGCGACGTCGCTCTCGCGAACACCTCTTCTTTGCTCTGCTCGCCATCTTCGCGCTTTACATGGCCATGGGACATTATACCGTTGTCTATCGTATTGCCTTTCTGCTCTTTCCAGCACTGAAGAACTTCCGTGTGCCAGCACGCTTTCTGTGCTTGACTACATTCGCGTTCTCCATCCTTGCCGCCTACGGGCTCGACTGCCTGTTTAAGCATCCATTTGTAGTGAGCGGCCCGTTAAGGCGCTGGAAGATCATCCTCACCCTCGCCGTCCCTGTGGTCATCGTCGGCGATCTCTTCCTGGCAAGCCGCAACGAGATGTTCAACGTCCCTATCCGCGCCAGCCTGGCAGAACGGGCCCGCTACCCCTGGGACTCACTGCATACCGACTCTACCCTCTTTCGCACGTTTCGCGTCATGGTTTACGATGCCGGCTTATACGCAAATCTCGAACCTCAGGCCGTTGTGGGTCGCTACCAACGCCTCCAGCCCAATACAAATATGATCGAAAAACTCGAGCTGCTTGACGGTTATGAAGAAGGACTCCTTCCCCCCGTGCGCTACAAAGATTTTCTCTTAGCTTTTAATCGGAATATTCGTACTCCTCAGCCCGATACCGAACTCCTCGGCCTGATGAACGTTAAGTACCTCTACACAGAGTGGGAGCTTCCGGTTCTACCTGAACGGCTGGAACTTATTCCTTTCCCCCCACCATGGGACACACAGCTGCCATATCGTCTATATCGAAACCGCGATTGGCGTCCACGCGCTTTCTGGGAAGATGAACTTGAAGGGCGGATCAATCTACGAAGTCTTGAAGGAAGCTACCTGACCACAGGTACTCTGGCGATGAGCTTCGGTCAGGAGCCTAAGGATTACACTGTTGCAAATCCGCCCAAGCGCCCGCACAAGAAGCACGAACAGCTGAGTATCTATTCGCTTGGGCCTGGACGCATCGAAATCATCAAAGATCCTTCAGATGAAGGCGATGTGCTCGTATCCCAAGCCAGCTACCCGGGTTGGGTGGTGCGCATGGGCCGGGATCGCTATCCACTTATTCCAGTAAATGCGATTCTCTCGCGCTTCTATGCGCCGAAAAACGTCACCTCTATCACTGTTTGCTACGAACCCTTTTCGTTCAGGATTGGGCTTTATGTCAGCCTGCTGGCGCTGGCGACTATGGTGATGATCTATAGCCTTTGGGTTGCACAGTGGATCCGCACGCACTAGGCGCATTTTCAATAGCGCAACTGGAAGGAGAGAATGGTGAGCCGACGCGTCAGAATTCTCCTGCTGCTCGCATTGCTTGCCCTGGCGACGTTTCTACGGCTCTACCATCTGGGCACGAATCCCCTCTGGTATACTGATGAGTCGAACTACATTAGCCCTGCCTGGTTTCTCGCACACGGCCAGGCGCGCTACGGTGCCATCCTGCATCCTTATGCCACAGAAGTCCTGGCACAGCCGTTTCTCTTCTTCTTCCTCAACGGGTGGGTGATCCGCCTTACGCAGTTCGATATCTTTCATGCGCGTCTGCTCTCAGCCCTGCTTGCCATCATGGCGATTTTCCCGCTCTACCTGATTGGTGCTAAGCTCAGCTCGCCACGCCTCGGCCTCCTCGCCGCCCTCTTTTTCACTATCCACCACTATTCAATTCTCTTCACGCGCTGGGGTATGCCCTATAATCTGTCAATGTTCTTTAACATTCTGGCACTCCTCGGGATTGTGCTCTATCTCAAAGAGAAAAAGATATGGGCGCTCTATGGCGCAGCGTTTTGTGCAGGATTATCCTCAATCAGTAGCTTCTTTGGCCTGGCAACTGTGCTCTTTGTGACCGGCTTTGCCGCGTGGAAGCGGCCACGCACGCTCTGGGCCGTGATTCCCCTGACCCTCGTTCCGTTTCTCCTCTTCCTGCTCTGGGGAGTAAGCGGACGCGGCAGCGCATTTCTCGAAGATTTCATCGGGTTATTCGCGCAGCTCAAAAGTCCCCTACAAGGACTTGTCGGGCCAGTGGATATGTTTGCGCGCGCCATCCTGCGGATGGTCTCCCACGACTTCGTCTTTCTGCTTGGAGTAATCGGGCTCTTCTGGTGGGGAAAAGCAGGGCGGATCGTGCTTGCCTATTGGCTAGTGCTGATTGTGCTGGTGCTCAAGAAGCAGGGACTCGACCCCAGTCTCAAATACAATGCCACGACCCACATGTTTTGCCTCTATTTTGGACTTGCATTCTTTGTACTCCGCTGCTGGGAGCTTCTGGGAAATGTATTCGAGAACTGCCAGGAACGCCTAAAGCGCAGCATGCCTGTTTCGCCTCACCTGCTTGCAGTGTTTCTCGTTGCTATTCCTATTGTCATCGCAAGTGCGCGCAGTGTGTACGAGGCTGCAACCACTATTCATTCCGAATACGCTGCCTTCGGCTCAGTCAAAAACATCAGCGATGCCCGTGCGCTTGCTCAACACCTCCATCCCCAGCTTAAGCCTGACGACTTCATCATCGCACCCGAACGCATGTACTGGCTCTTTCACTGCCGCACTGCTAATCTTTACGCGACCGTGGCGAAAACCGCAGGCGGAACTACCTGGCATTGGAATCTCACGCCCGAGCGCTTCGCATTCGATTGCTCATACACCCAGGCAAAGTTCATCATCCTGGACCATACCGACCGTACCATCATTCTCCACCCTGTAAATCCAAACATGAACCTCATCCCGCGCATCCTTCAGGAAGAAAACTGGGAACAAATCTACCAGCTCGGCGAATACCACGTCTTCCTCAATCCCCGCTTCACTGAAGAGACGGGAATTCCTTAACCTTCGTCTTATTCCTGGAAATGTATGACCTTTCCGACACCCTAGTGATTCTCATAATAGCAAAAGCGTCCCCCTTAATAACGTCGCGCTTGACATGTAAATGAGAAAAATGCAAATTCCAGTGCTAGGACTATTAGCTTCCACGAGATGAGTTGACGACTTGGCCGGAAGAGTATATAAATATATCGTCCATAGGACAGTAATTACGGCCGGGAGGTGAAAGCAACACCCTCTTTACCATCATGTTATACTTTGCTTTACGATAACCATAAAAATCTCTATGCGCGTCTGGCGCTTAAATATTTTGAAGGCGGATTAAAATGAAAAAGAATTACTTCATCGTTTCATTACGCCTCAAGGCGCTCACGTTAATATGCTTTTTTCTTTTACCGCTTTTCTGCTTCGCCACAGTCCGTTACGTCCCAAGTCAATATGCAACCATTCAAGCAGCAATTGATGTTGCAGTTGATGGTGACGAAATCATAGTATCACCGAGCAATTACTTCGAGAATATCAACTTTTATAGTAAAAACATCATCCTTCGTTCCACCGACCCTGCCAGTTCAACAGTCGTCGCCCATACCATAATTGATGGCAACCATGCTGGCCCAGTCATTACCTTTTCTGGCACTGAGCTCACCACCTGCGTACTCTCGGGTCTGACCATTACCAATGGGGACGCATATTATGGAGGCGGAATCTGTGGCAATGGCACTCTTGCTACGATCAGTTACAATGCTATAACTACTAATACGGCCCGTCCTTTTTATAACGTCGGCTACGGCGGCGGTATTTACGATTGCGATGGCCCTATCCAGAACAACATCATCTCTGGCAACGAAGGTGCTGATGGCGGCGGGCTCTACGATTGCGACGGCACCATCCAAAATAACATCATCTCAGCTAATACTGGCTATTATGGTGGTGCGCTCAATCAATGCGATGGCACTATCCAGGGCAATATAATCTCTAACAATTGGGCTGATAGCGAAGCCGGTGGATTCTACTATTGCGATGCGATTATCCTGAACAATACTATTTCCGGTAATTCCACAGATGGTAGTGGCGGCGGATTTTACTATTGTCAGGCAACCATCGATAACAATACCATCTCAGAAAACTCCGCTGCAGAAGGTGGGGGCGGGCTTTATTGGTGCAACGAGACCATTTCAAACAATATCATTTCAAGAAACTTAGCTTACAGTGGCGGCGGGATCCGCTATTGCCGCGGCGATATTCACCACAATGTCATCTCGGGCAACTCGGCTCAGATAAATGGGGGCGGACTTTACCGGTGCAATGGCACCGTTAGAGACAACCATATTTATGGCAACTCCGCACAACAGGCAGGCGCAGGACTGTCCTATTGCGATGGCAGTATTGAGAGTAATACCATTTTTAACAACTCCGCTCTTTATCATGGTGGCGGGGTGCACAACTGCGATGGTAACATCATAAGCAATATCATTAAAAATAACTCTGCCGAAAATGGAGCGGGGCTCTACGCTTGCATGGGCACCGTCCAGAACAATATCATTTACGACAACGAAGCTCGCGGAGAACATTTAAGTGGAACGTATCATAGCGGCGGCGGCCTCGCCTTTTGCCACGCCACAATCCAGAACAATACGATTTACGGAAATTCAGCAGAGAAAGGCGGTGGTTTCCATTATTGCAATGGCACCATTAGCAACTGCATTATTTGGCAAAATACCGCCCCTGCAGGTGCGCAACTCGATCAGTGCACCACGCCCTCTTATAGCTGCATCCAGGATTGGACCGGCGGAGGTACCGAAAACATCTCCTCTTACCCACAATTAGTTGACCCAGCCAACGGCGATTTTCATCTTCAGCCGAGCTCGCCATGCATAGATGCTGGATGCAACATTCCTGATTTAACCGAAGACTTTGAAGGCGACCCTAGACCCTGCGATGCTATATGGTGGGAATTTCGCGGTGACGGCTCGGACTTTGATATCGGCGCCGATGAATACCCTGAGCGGGTAACGTCTGCTAAATTATGGCAACTCTACGAATAAGGATGCACGATTAAGAGGAGGGTTTCGTTCCAGGTGGGATTTGCCATGAGGGTGCGCCTGCGATATCAACATGATCAACAACGCCCATTACCAGCTCGCGCATCGGTGCTTTGGGGATGCCAAATACATTGGATGCCAGGCCTGGCGCTGCCCCGACGATCACAATGTCTCCTTCGCCTGCGTCCACGTAGTCTATCGCAATCGTTGGTAAGCCTACAGGCTTGCGCTCTAACGAAAGCTTCTGCACCACCAGCAGCTTGCGATCCTGGTACGCTTCGTACTTGACCGTTGAGATCACCTTTCCTAGCACGAGCGCAAGATACATCTCGCCACCTCTGCGTTGCACGCCAACAAACCGGCAACCAGGCTATCCGATAATTCGGTTTTTCTTTGTAGCAGTGCGACCTGTCCGCCCGAGCACCTTTTGTCGCATAAATGCGACCGCTACAGGGACTGTCGGACCGGCTGCTGATCATGTAGGGGTTCAACATGTTGAACCCTTACGTTCATGTCCTGTAGCAAGCTCACTGGAACACTACAGCCGATCCAGAAGCCCGGGATCTACATCCATATTATCAACAATTCCCACAATCCCGGCGTCCACTGGCATTGGAGCACCCCTGAGCCCTGTATGTACTGCATCGCCACCCGTGACATAATAGACCAACTCGTCTGTCCCACGGCTGGCCGTAGCATCCGTAGCAATGAGCGGCTTACCGCTCGGCTGGAGCTGCGCATCGAGCGGCTGAATCACGCAGATCTTACACGTCTCCAAAGCCTCATCCTTCTGCGTGGCTACGATTGTGCCAATTACACGCGCAATATTCATATCTCCACCTTAACTTTCGCTCCGAAGAACTTCACACCTTTGCCTGCTCACTGCGTTCGGGGCTCTTCCGAAACACAATCTTACCCCCCACTTCCAATGAATCCACAATACCAACAACGGCTGCATCCACAGGCTTATTCTTAGTATTAGCAGTCAAACGTGCCGAGCTGCCAGTGACAACAAATACAATCTCGTCCACCCCAGCCCCAATGGCGTCCGCTGCAATGATGTAGCTCGGCATAAGATTAACTTCCATATCAACTGACTGCACAATTAAAAGCTTATAACCCTCTAGCCCCTCGTCTTTCTGCGTGGAAACCACAGTGCCAACAACTTTGCCAAGTATCATCAGCCTCTCTCCTCAAGGTGTTTGCGACTGGCCTGGAGCATATAACAAAAAGCAATATCATACCACAACGGCACGACGTGCATGCGCCTCAGGCGCACTAAGACTTCAGTGCAAGAAACTATAATGTTAATTCTTCCGTCGTATACGTTGTGACGTAGTGGTTAAAACTTCATCTCAAAAG
>CAZVVA010000021.1:0-26813 GCA_964630455.1 uncultured Candidatus Sumerlaeota bacterium | reverse complement strand
GAAACAGAAAAAATTGTAAAATTAAAAGCGCAAATATTAATTTTCCATTTTGCAGTTTTCAATTTTCAATTTACAATTCAATGCTTTTGTGAGCCACAGGCTCACTGTGTCTCCATGCCTCTGTGGCAGTATTTGAACGACATGATGTCTCCTCTGACTTCCTTTGAACGCAGACAATAGGAGGAACTGGAACGATGGTAAACCGAGCGCGGCTTGTCGAAACATTTCTCGAACTGGTGCAGATTGATTCAGAGCCGGGCGAAGAGCAGGCCCTGGCGCAACGGCTGATCCAGGAATTTCGGCGCCTTGGCATAGAGGTACGGGCGGACGCGAATGGCAATGTCATTGCCACCTGCCGGGGAAGACGCCGCGATGCACCGGTCACCCTGTTATCGGCACACATGGATACAGTACGCCCGGGATGCGGGGTGAAACCTATTATTCGCGATGAGGTGATTTTTTCAGATGGCACAACGGTGCTGGGCGCAGACAACAAAGCGGCGATTGCTGCATTGCTGGAGCTGATCTGGCTGATTCAGGACGAAAAGCTTATTTGCGGGGATCTGGAACTGGTGTTTACTGTAGGTGAAGAGATCGGGTCAACGGGCGCGCGGCAGCTCGACTATTCACTACTGCGAGCGCGTCTGGGCTACGTCATGGATTCGCCAGATCCGCTGGGAAGCGTGATCACAGCGGGGCCCGCGCATAATTACGTACACGTGCGCTGCCATGGGCGATCTGCCCACACGGGAGTTAATATCGAGGAGGGGATCAGCGCATTGCAGATGGCTGCTGAGGTGATTGTTGGTGCGCCGCAAGGAGTGGCGGACAAGGTGACAAGAGCGAATTTTGGTCTGATCTGTGGCGGACGTGGGACAAACGTTGTTACGGATGAAGTGACTATTAAGGGTGAAGTGCGGAGTTTACAGGAGAGGCAATTGCAGGCATGCAACGAGCGAATTCGCCAGGTAGTTGAGGATGTTGCAACACGCTACGGTTCGCCAATTGACCTGGAGTTCGAGCGAATTTACGAGGCGTTTTGCATTGATGAGGGGGCGCAGGTAGTACAGGCAGCGTTGCGTGCAGGGCGGGCAAGCGGGCTAAAGCCGAGGGTGACATCAACACTTGTAGGCAGCGACATCAATATTTTCAATCAGCAAGGGATTGCGGCAGTGAATTTGGGACTCCATATGCAGGAGATGCACAGCCCGCGCGAACATTATGCGATTGCCGACCTGGTGAAGATCACGGAGCTGCTGGTGGCGCTGGTGCAGGAGTTCTAGCGCGCCGAATGGCAGCTTGATTTTTTATGCAATGATAAACCCAAAACGATTTAAATGATCCAACAATTTTTCCTTTTGTAGGGGCAGGCCTTGTGCCTGCCCTATTTTTGGGGCGATCACGGGGATGGTGGGGCAATCCGCCGTGGCGGGTTGCCCCTACGATTGATTCCATGTATATAATTTGGCATAACGACGAACACATCTAATTGGACAAGGGTGACATCTTTAGGTAGGGGCAGGTTTCAAACCTGCCCCTATAGTCCTGCACTATGGATATACGGGCGACCCAGGGGATTGCCCATACTTTCTATTATGAATCTTGCTCGTATCGGATCATGCATTCGGAATAATTGCGCTTAATGATTTAAATGATCCAACAATTTTTCCTTTTGTAGGGGCAGGCCTTGTGCCTGCCCTATTTTTGGGGCGATCACGGGGATGGTGGGGCAATCCGCCGTGGCGGGTTGCCCCTACGATCTATTCTTCCTTGATTTAAGCTTCGGCATGTAATTCCACGTGAGCTCTTTCTTCCCTTGAAGCAAGGCGTTGTCAATGTGGATCATTACGACCTCGCCGATAATCCAGTCGTGGCTGGGAAGTGGGACGATTTTTCTAACAATACATTCCAGATTTATGGGGCACGCAGCGAGCACAGGTGCACGGATTTTCCGTGACTTTTCAGGAGCGAGACCGGTGAGTGCAAATTTATCCTGCTTTTTCCCAGACACGGAACCACAGATATCAATAGCCTTCTTCAGCCCATCATGGGGAATGTTCACCGCGAACTCCCGAGTCTGGCGAATGAGGCCCAACGAGTGACGTTTGAAATAGCTCTCCGTCATGTTGCGCTTGCAAATGGCGATGCCAACCATGAGGGGGAAACGATTGACTACACCTACGCCGGCCACCGGGATAATGTTCGGGCGACCGGATGTGCCCTGGCACGTGACGAGCACTACAGGCGCTGGGAAGAAAACAGGCCATACGTCACTTTTTCTTCGACGATCAGGAATGAAAAGTTTCTTTGGAATCGCTACTCCCTCCTTCCGTGATCAGCTGAGCCGTCATCATTATGTCCAGGAGCTCTCAGCCGCGTGTATGTGCTTTAATAAACTGGCAGAGTGACTCTATGCCAGCTTCGATCAGTTCGGGTGACGCAGCGAGTGACACACGGACGTAGCCTTCGGCGTTGCGGCCAAAGGTTGCGCCCGGGGCGACCGCCACCTTTTTCTCCTCGAGGAGCTTGCGAGCAAACTGATATGAATCCATATCGCACTGCGTGATGCCAACGAGCAGGTAGAAAGTTCCTTGAGGTGTGCAGAAATCCAGGTGGTGACGTTTGAGAATTGAAATGGCCAGCGTGCGACGCTCAAGGTAAGCGTCGCGCATCATTCGAACGCAGCTCTGCTCTTTTGTATGCGCGGCTTCCGCGGCTTTTTGCGAAATGGAACAGGCGCAGGCATAGTAGGCTTCTTGTAATTTGGCAATGAGTGCGGCAATCTCAGGGCGTGCTGCTACGTAGCCAACGCGCCAGCCTGTCATGGCGTAACTTTTTGACATGCTGAATACGCTGACGACGCGGCCGTCGGTATCGTGCGCTGCAGGGCTGATGTGTGTGCCCTCAAACACGATGTGCTCATAGGCCTCGTCTGAAACAATGTAAAGATCGTGGCTGTGGGCAAATTGAAGTAAACCCATGACGGTATTTTCCGTAAAGACCGCACCAGTTGGGTTAGATGGGCTATTCATAATAAGTGCTTTTGTTTTAGGCGTGACGATGGATTCGAGTGCGGCGAAGTCTGGTTGAAACCCGACATTGCGCAAGAGCGGATAAGGCCGGGTGTTGATGCCACGCGAGAGCGCCATCATGGGGTAGTTGGGCCAGCCGGGGTCGGGAACGAGCAGTTCGTCATCGGGTTCCAAAAGCGCAAGGAGAGCAAGCGCCAGGCCGCCCATGGAGCCGTGTGTGACGACGATGTGGTCGGGCGTGGCTGCAATCCGATTATGATTTGCGAGCTTTGCAGCAATGGCCTGACGGAGGGAAAACATGCCGGCGTTTGCCGTGTACCGGGTAAATCCGGCACGCATGGCATCGTGCGCAGCGACCATGATATGTTCGGGCGTTGCGAAATCCGGCTCACCAATTTCCAGGTGGATAACGCCGGGGAGCGTTTGCGCGAGGTCAAGAATCTCGCGGATACCTGAACGCGGCATTTCTACCGGAGCTTTAGCGAGTGGTTTCATAATTTGGTGGCGCAGGCATCCCTACCTGCTTTCTACTTTGTATAGATCGCCACGAAGACACAGAGGCACAGAAATACTCAAAGAGCGACTTCATCCGAAAAAGTAGGGGTTTAACATGTTAAACCCTTACTCACTGATGCTGTGAAGTGGCACAAAAGCTAGATGATGCTTCGGGGCACGGACAAACCCTGGAATGCCTCTATTGCCATCGCAATGTGCGTTTGACCTTTTCTGAGACAGAAGCCGCCGTGACCCGGCAGCAGGGCATCTACGCTAAGTCCTTCGAGTCTGGGTATGGATATGCGGTAATCGTCAAGAGACGAGCCAGGACAGTTGAGCAGGCTGATCAGGCCCCCGAGAAAGAGTGTGTCGCCGCTGAAAAGATACGTCAATTCCTTGCCTTGCAGGAGAAAACAGAGGGAACCACGACTGTGGCCGGGAGTCGAGATTATCTTTAGCTGCAGTGATCCAACAGGAATCGTGTCGCCATCGTTAAGTTCGCGATTGGGTTGAACGGTCTGGAAGTGATAGTCGGGCGGAGTGAAACCAGCGGTGCGCGCAACGGTGAGTCCGATTGCGTGCTCGTCGCCACGACGCAGGAAATCCGCTTCAGCGGCTGACACACACACGGTCAGACCCAGCTCCTGCTGGAGTGCATGTGCTCCCCCACTATGATCAGCATGGGCATGGGTGAGGAAAAGCGTGGAAATGCGTGCCGGATCGAAGCCTGCGGCGCGGACATTCGAGAGTATCTGCGCTACGCTGTCATGATGGCCGCCGCCGGCATCAATCAATCCCAGCGCCTCGCCACCGTTAACGAGATAGACGTGGCAATCGTAATCATCACTAATCCCTAGCCCGTTACGCCCGCTACCAACAATAAAGACCTCGTCTGAAAGACGAAAGGAATGGACGATATTTCTCATGCGTTGAGCCATATTTAGAGCCGAGCCCAGGCGATGTGTGATTGACGGGAATTTTATATTGCAATCGCCTCACGAGCGGCGTAAAAATTTCCTCAATGGATAGACTATTGGCAGGGCAATTGCAACCACTATTTGGATACGTGCGCGCATGATTAGTACATGTCGTGGACGTCAGGAGTGAGGCCAATGCGGATTAGACTATCGGTAGTTAGCGTGGTGATATTACTCGGGCTAGCGCCTTGTGTTTCTCAAGGTGCTGAGGAAAAGAAGCCGATCACCCTGACTTTCTTTCACATGAATACAGTACCTGGCTCGCAGAAGGTTATTACAGATGCGATCGCGGCGTTTGAGGAAAAACATCCCGGGATTCGCGTTCGGGAGACGATCGTCGGCTGGGGCGATGCGCATTCCCAATTTATGATTTCACTTGTGGCGAAGCGGGCACCGGATATTGTGATGCTGGGCGGTACGTGGGCAACGGAATTCACCCGGCTGAAGGCGTTCGTGCCGATTGAAGAATTTCTACCTGCCGAGATGAAAGCCAATTTTCTGCCAAATGCGTTTATAGCAGTGCGCGACGGGGAGCATTTGTATGGATTGCCCTGGGAAGGAGCCACATGGGGCATGTTTTACCGCACCGATCTGTTTGAGCAAGCAGGGTTAGACCCCGAGAAGCCTCCAGGGAATTGGGCAGAGCTGCTGGCTGCAGCAAAAGCACTGACCCGCGATACGAATGGCGACGGACGAATAGACCAGTGGGGTATCGGATTTCCGGCAAAAGGCTGGGAGCCAGCGGATTTCTGGCTGCCGTTCATGTGGCAGGCGGGATGCCGGGTTGTGGAACTGCGTGAGGGAAAATGGCGAGGTGTGATGTCGGATGAAGCCGGCCAAACAGCGACCAGGTTTTTCGTTGATCTTGTGCGCACCCATCGCGTGACACCCGAGTCGATCGTGGGCATGGATTGGGAGGCAGTGAAGAACGGATTTGTAGCAGGGCGATTTGCCATGATGTTTAACGGAATGTGGGTTATAAAAGTGATACGCGAGAGTGCGCCGCAGTTAGAGGGAAAATGGGCCACTGCGCCATATCCGGCAGGGCCAACAGGTATCCGAGCGGCCCTGGGATATCCGAATACGCTTCATATTACACAGCAGAGTCAACATAAGAAGGAAGCATGGCAGTTTATGGAGCTCTTATACTCAGGCCGCCCGAGCCGGCTGGATCAATATTCGATAGAAGTCTGCTCACTTAACTGGACGAAAAACTTTGTCTCCCTCCCATACAGCAACGACCCGCTACGCAAGCCATTCGTAGAGAGCATGGCGTTTTCACACTATCCGCCAGCATCACCCAAATACGAAGTGTTTCGCGAGCGAATACTGAATCCCGGGCTGCAGGCGATGATTCTGGGACAGCGGCCGGTGAGGGAATCACTCGAGTTATTCGACCGCGAGTTTAATGCATTGCACCCGTGAATACGAAGGTGCAGAGTTGGCGCTCGCATGCACTTTCAGCGAACGTCACGTAGCGATTCGGATGGGAAGTCCGCGAAGGTTATCTGACTGTGGCGATGGATCAAAAGCGAGATGAAAGTCGCTGGGGAAGCCGCAGTTTTCTTCTCCGCAAACAGTTCCTTCCGTATGCGTTTATTCTTCCGGTTTTGCTGGTAGTGCTGGTGGTATTGGTATATCCACTGGTGCGCGGTATGTACCTGAGTTTTACGAACTACGGACCGTATAACCTGCTCGTGTCCGAGAAGCCGGTGTGGGTAGGAGTGGGCAATTACGTAGACTTGCTGAGAGATGCTCTTTTTCGCCTTTCGTTTAGGACTACGGTGTTGTGGACACTGATCGTAGTAAGCGGCCAGTACGTAATTGGGTTCGTGCTGGCGCTGCTGCTGAACGCGCAGTTTAAAGGCCGAGGGCTATTTCGGAGCCTGATTCTGATTCCGTGGATCGTGCCAAGCATAGTAGCGGCGCTGGCATGGATATGGATATATGATCAGGATCATGGGGTGCTAAACGTTATGTTGCGGCAGCTGGGGCTGCTGCGTGGAGATAACGTGGCGTGGCTCGGCAGTAGCACCTGGCTTCCGTTTATGGCGGTGTGCGTGGCTGCCATCTGGAAAGGTGTGCCGTTTATGACCATCGTGCTCCTTGCAGGCCTACAAGCCATTCCTGTTGAATTGTATGAAGCATCGCGGATTGACGGGGCGCGGTTTCGCCAGGTGGTACGCTATATTATTCTTCCACATCTCAAGACTATTTCGGCAATTACAATTTTGCTTTCAACGATCTGGACGTTCAATCATTTCGACCTGGTCTTCATCATGACCAAGGGTGGCCCCGCGCATGCCACGCATATATTGTCAATCCACACGTATATGAAGGCGTTTGGCGAGTTTGAGATGGGTGGCGCAGCAGCAATTGCAGGAGTGATGCTTGTAGTGATGCTGGTGGTCATGGCGTTTTACTTCTGGGTAACGCGTCGTGAGGAGTGGGGAGCCGCGAACTGATACGAGTTTCAGGAGCGAGCTGCACATGGCACAACGGCAGACGAGAGTACGAGACATCAGCCAGCAGGCGGCGGTATATGGCAGTGTCGGACTGCTGACCCTGTTTCTTCTGTTCCCGTTCTTATGGATGCTATCCACGTCACTTAAGCCCGCTGAAACTATTTTCAGCTCTCCGCCGCAATGGATCCCCTGGCCACCGACGCTTGCTCACTATCGCGCGCTCTGGCTGGATACGCATTTTGCCCGCTTCTTTATAAACACTTTGGTCGTTGCGGTAGGAACAACGGTAGTGACCGTGGTGATTTCCACACTGGCGGGCTACGCGATTTCACGGTTTAGGTTTCGTGGCGACCGGATATTTTCCGTGGGGCTCATTGTGATCCAGATGTTTCCGCCCGTGCTCCTGGTAATTCCAATTTTCATCATGATGACAGCTTTGCGGCTCTTTGATACGCACGTCTCGCTAATCATCACCTATTGCGCGTTTGCAGTTTCATTTTGTACGTGGATACTGAAGGGCTACTTTGCGGGAATTCCACGCGAAATTGAAGAAATGGGACTTGTGGACGGGTGCACGCGGTTTCAGGCATTATGGAAGCTGGTCGTGCCGCTCTCAGTACCGGGGATTGTGGCGGTGGCCCTGTTCGTATTCATTTTTGCATGGCAGGAGTATCTGTTTGCGCTGACGTTCATAGGAACAACCGATATGCGCACACTGGCGGTCGGCCTCAGCTTAATGATCGGATATCGCGAGGTCCTATGGGGACCGCTTATGGCAGGCGGTGTGCTGATGACTCTGCCGGTAGTGATTGTGTTTATGTATTTTCAGAAATACCTGGTCTATGGGCTGACCCTTGGCGCAGTGAAACAGTAGGGACAATTCGCCGCGGCGAATTGCCCAAAATACTAGGGCACAATGCCTTGGGCAGGCGCGAGGCCTGCCCCTACATGGGGGAAATCGTCCAGAATAAATGGAATACAATACCAGATCGTTTCCAGGATCTCCAATTAAACGAAATCTGCTGTTATGCCAAATCATATACATGCAACAATAATTGTAGGGGCAATCCTTGTGGTTGCCCATGATAATAGGGAAAATGGTGAGTTCATACAGATCGTTATGCGTTCTCAATTCTTGTAGGGGTTCAAAACTTTGAACCCTTTTAGCGAGAAAATGATAGGCACTATTTACGCGAGGGTATGCGAACGATGAAACAGCGAATTGGTGTGATCGGCTGCGGGTGGGCCGGACTACTACACCTTGAGGCGTATCAGGGTTGTCCGAATGCACAAATCACAGCGGTGTGCGATACGAATCTGCCAACAGCAGAGCGCGCACAGGCGCGATATGGCGGGAAAGCGTACCAACATGTCGAGGCGATGCTGAAGGCCGAGGAGCTGGATGTCGTGAGCATTTGCACGGGGCCTGACACGCACTACGAGATTGCGCGTGCGTGTCTGGAGCGGCAGCTGGGGATTTTCTGCGAGAAGCCGCTCATGCGGAGCGTCGAAGAGGCGCGGGCACTCGTGCGATTAGTAGAAAAGAAAAAGGTAAGGTTCGGGGTCAATTTTAACAGCCGGTTCTCAGCCCCTTATCAGAAAGCAAAGCAATGGGTTGAGGGAGACCGGGTTCACTACATCAGCGTCACGCTCTTCGAGCACGTGCCATTGAAAGACTCCTTGAACGTCCGCGAAGATTTTCTGGTTACCGACGCGGCATGTCATTTATTTGATCTCATGCGGTTCCTGAATAGCGAAATAGTGGAGATCTACGCTACCATCGCGAAGCTCGGACTGGACATCTGGTCAGACATCAATGTTCATTGCCGGTTTGAAAATGGAAGTTCGGGAACGCTCGTGATAAGTTTTGCCGGAGGAGAGTTTGAGAGCCAGCATCCGATCGAGCGAGCAGAGATCGTGACAAACAGGAAGCGCGTGGTGGTAGACAACATCTGCGAGCGAGTGACGATGTTTCCTCACGCAGGAGAGAATCGCGAGGTGTGGGAGCCATCCGTGTTTCAGCGCCAGGACTACCCGGCGACGATTCTGGAGTCGGTACGCGCGTGGATGCAGAGCGTGGCCGAGAAAACCGCGCCGCCGATTGGCATTTCCGACGGAGCACGGGCAGTGACACTGTGCCAGGCGATTCTGGATTCGCACCGAACTCACGCCCCAATCACGGTTGCTTTCTAAGGGGCACGGACTAGAGGGTGCTTTTTCTATTTGTCAGGATACCTGTTACCGCTAATATGTACGTTGCCAAAAGTTATGAGCGGTTGAGAGAATGATTAAACCGGCCTGCCATTCTCATTAACCGAGAAAGGATGTGAGCGATGCGCACGTTACGCTATGGATTAATCGGGTTTGCACAGGGCTATTATGCAACCACGTACACGCGGGTGGCTGCGACGCGAAAGGACGTCGAAGTGGTTGGGGTGTGCGATCTGGGCCAGCCAGCAGACTACGTGGAGGCATGTGCAGAGCTGACCGCAGAACGGTTTGCCAAGGAGTTAGGCGTGCCCCTCTACCACGAGCTGGATGAGCTGCTGGGAAAGAACCTGGACGCAGTGATGATTACAAGCGAGACGTGCGAGCATACCGAGCATGTACTGGCGGCTGTTAAGCTTGGAGTCCACGCTATGATCGGCAAACCCATGACATTACGGGCTGACGAGGTGAAGCAGGTGATCCAGACGGCTGCTGGGAAACCGCTTATAATTTTACCTGGCGAACCAGCACGCTACGAAGATGGAATCATTGCGGCGCGGGAGCAAATTGCACGCGGAGCCATCGGGCAGCCGATTATGGGACGAGTCTTTGTGAACCATCCGGCAATGGTCAATCACGACTGGGAACGCGACGAGAAGCGCAGCGGTGGCCCCCTGGGTGAATTCGGCTACTACTGTTGTGATCTGATTCGATGGATGATGGGTGCCGAGCCAGCAGAGGTCTTTGCCTACGCCAAGAATTTTTGCACACCCGAAATTCAGAGCCCGGACAACTTGAAGATTCTCGTGCGCTTCACCAACGGTAGCCTGGGGAGCATGGATTGCTCTTCGTCAATTCAGTTCAATTATCCATTTCTTGATCTGGAATGCATTGGCGAGACAGGCGTGGTGCGAACTCAATACCATAATTATCCAGCGGTGATGCAGTGTGCAGACCGTGTAGAGCTGGCGCCGATTCGCTATTCGCCTATGAACGAGCGTGAGATGCATCATTTTCTGGATTGTGTGCAAGGAAAGGACAAGCCGCGCATATTATTACGCGATGCACTGCAGGTGGCGCGGATGATAGATGCAATCCGTGAGAGTTTGCGATTGCACCAGCCGGTTTCACTCGCATAAAAAGCTAACGCGCTACGACGAGAGGGTGGAGATGGAGACACTGAGCATTGGATTTCTTGGGTGCGGGGAGATGACGCGGCTCCATGCGCGGTGTCTCAAGCAGATTCCCGGAGTAAATCTGATCGCGGCGTACGATCAGCGCAGCGCTGCGGGCCGAGCGTTTGGCGAGGAATTTAAATGCAGCGTGGCCGAGGAGCTGGAGGCACTGCTGGCGCGGCCGGACATTGATACGGTGTATATCTGCACATGGCACGATTCACACGCGGCGCTGACAGAGCAATGCATCAAAAGCGGAAAGCGGCGCATTTTTTGCGAAAAGCCAATGGCACTGACAATGGACGACGCCCGCAGGGTTCGTGAGCTCGTCTGCGCAGAGCGCGTGCAGTTCATGATGGGGTTCAACCATCGGTTCACGCCGGCAGCGGTGAAGCTCAGGGAGCTACTGGAAGCAAGGCGTCTCCGCCCAAAGATGCTAAGCATTACTTTTGCCTGCGCGCCGTTCATGGACACATGGGCGGGACACCCAGAGCAAGGCGGAATTCTGGCCAGCCTCGGGAGCCATGCGTTTGATCTGGTGCGGTGGGTGATCAGCGATGAAGTCGTGGAGGTTGCTTGCTTTACTGAGCGAATGCGCCTGGGTCAAGGGCAGGCGGAGGATAGCGCCGTGGCAACTCTGCGATTCCGCAACGGCGCGATGGCAACATGTGCGCTACACGATCAGGCGCCTGCACGCTATAGCGTGGCTCCTGGCCGAAACATGGTGCGGATCGAAGTTTTTGCAAGCGAAGGGGTGATTGTGTGTAGCGGGTTGGACGGATTGGAGCTGATGCTGGATGACCGTTCAGAGCAGATTGCCTGCGATCCATACGATGAGTTGCGCTCCTGGGGCTACCTTGACGAAAACCGGTTTTTCGTACAAGCGATCCTATCAGAGGCAAACCCTTCACCGAACGAAGAAGATGGGCTGAAGGCGGTTGAGCTTGTTGACGCTGCGCGGCTGGCTAGTGCCGAACGCCGCGTGGTGGCAACAGGCTGCTGATTGAAATGGTAAGAAGAGATACTGAATCCTGATGAGTGACGTTCCAGACATATTAAGTCGATGTGCTCTGTTTTCTGGATTAGAAAAGCCCGATCTCGAAGCGCTGGCGCGCATTGCCATTGCACGCAACCATAAAAAAGGTGGGATGATTATGCTGGAGGGCGAGCGTGCCACGGGTTTTTACGTTGTAGCAAGTGGGAAAGTCAAGGTGTTCAAGGTAAGCCCGGAGGGGAAGGAGCAAATACTGAATGTCGCCGGACCGGGCGAGACATTTGCCGAGGCAGCGGTCTTTTCCGGCACGGATTATCCGGCAAGTGCGAGCGCGCTCAGTCAGACAGCAGTGCTTTATTTTCCCAGAGTAGGATTTGAGCGGCTGATCAAAAAACATCCGCATCTCGCGCTTAATATGATAGGCAGAATGTCGATCTTGCTTCGCAAATTGAATGAGCTGGTAGAAGAATTGTCCCTCAAAGAGGTTTCTGCGCGTGTGGCGAAGTATCTCCTGGATCGCGCAGTGGAGTCAGGCGAAGGTAGCGGGCAGCAGCAGCAGGAAGTGAAGCTGGAAATTAGCAAGCACCAGCTTGCTGCGCGCCTGGGCACCATCAGCGAGACATTGTCGCGCACGCTGACGAGACTCAAAACCGCAGGCATTATACAGGTGCACAGAAATTCTGTAGTAATTCTCGATAAAGAACGGCTGAGTTCGGTAGCCGCTGGATTACGCATCTAAGTATGGGCGTATTGCGATACGCCCCTACAATTTTCCCAAACATCCTCTCCCAGTGCGATGTCCTTACATTACGCCTTCAATTCTGAGTTCAGTAGCCGCTGGATTACGCATCTAACGTAGGGGCGTATTGCTATACGCCCCCACAATTTTCCCAAACACCCTCTCCCAGTGCAATGCCCTTACATTACGCCTTCAATTCTGAGTTCAGTAGCCGCTGGATTACGCATCTAACGTAGGGGCGTATTGCTATACGCCCCCACAATTTTCCCAAACACCCTCTCCCAGTGCAATGCCCTTACATTACGCCTTCAATTCTGAGTTCAGTAGCCGCTGGATTACGCATCTAACGTAGGGGCGTATTGCTATACGCCCCCACAATTTTCCCAAACACCCTCTCCCAGTGCAATGCCCTTACATTACGCCTTCAATTCTGAGTTCAGTAGCCGCTGGATTACGCATCTAACGTAGGGGCGTATTGCTATACGCCCCCACAATTTTCCCAAACACCCTCTCCCAGTGCAATGCCCTTACATTACGCCTTCTCGCTCCAAAAAAATTCCCCTTTCTTGACTTAAGTCAAAGACAGCGCACCCGGCCTGTTGTAGCCTCGGAGTCATATGAATGCGAAAGAGTTGCAGAAAGCAGCAAAAAAAAATTCGGGAGGTGCACGATAATGAAACGAAAGATTATCACAATTGACGAGGAGCTATGCGACGGCTGCGGCTTGTGCGTGCCGGCATGTGCAGAGGGTGCAATCCAGATTATCAACGGCAAGGCGAAGCTGGTAAGCGAGCGGTATTGCGACGGTCTGGGAGCGTGCCTGGGCGAGTGTCCGCAAGGGGCAATTCGGCTGGAAGAGCACGAAGCAGAGGCGTTTGACGAAGCAGCAGCGGCGCAGCATCTTCGCAGCGAGGCAAAGAAGGCTAATCGGCCTGCAACACCTGCCCACTGCCCGGGCAGTCATGTGATGCAATTTAAGCAGACAGCGCCGAGCCAGGATCAGCCTGAAAAGTCGCATACAGCAGGCGAGACCGCATCTGAAGAAGCTGTGCTGGGTCACTGGCCTATTCAGCTGACGCTGGTGCCCGTGACTGCGCCATTTTTTGAACAGGCGGATCTGGTACTGGTGGCTGATTGCGTGCCTGTGGCTTATGGAAATTTTCACCGCGAGTTTGTGAAAGGGAAAGCGGTGGTGCTCGGGTGTCCTAAATTGGACGACGCGCAGTTTTACACAGAGAAGCTAGGAGAGATACTGCGGCAGACGTCGGTTCGGAGCCTGACGGTTGTACACATGCAAGTGCCGTGTTGCTTCGGCCTGATACAGCTGGCAAAGGCCGCGATTGCTCGTGCAGGGCGAAATGTCCCGTTACGTACCGTTACCATTGGCATTCATGGAGAGAAACAGCTGGATACAGAGAGTCAGAACATAGAGGTTCAGGTGGCCGCAGATTGCGCGCGTACCTAGACGAAGCGGAGCCGGGTCATGGAAGGTACTCAAGATACTGCGCGGTGGATGCACAGAGGTCAGCAACGTTTGAGGAATAGTGATCGCGGGACTCAGCGATCCAGCGTTGCTCCTCGTAGTGATCATCACGCTTTTCCAGAAGTTCATCAATGGTGATCTGGCGATTAAAGTACTTTGTAATACCACTCTCGTAGTCGCTACGGTATCGCGGCAGGTTCTCAGTAAGGGAGCGAAATTTGTTAGCGTTGGTTTCCATCCCGATCAGAGAGTCGGTGGTACCCACGAAGATGTCAGCCTCCCGACTCTTGATGGCATTCTGGTAGCCGCGGATGTCGGCGCGGGCCCCTCGTTCCATACTGTCGGTAATGCGCGGATCAATATGGCGGATGCCAACCCCGGCGCCAATAGAGTAGCCGTGCTCACCTTCTCTCGAGCCAGTTCCGCCAAGAGTTTTTTCCCCGCGGAGGAAGAAAGACGTATCCCATTTCCCGCGCTGAGCGAGGTTAAGCTCCGCTTCTGCGTTCGTAATGGCGTTGCGCAGCACCTTGATCTCCGGATCGGTCTCCAGGCTGATGCGCAAGAGTTCGTCCTGAGTTTTTCCACGGAAAGGATTAAAGTCTTCAGACTGCAAGACAATCTGGCAGTCAAAGGGAACGCCAATGTGAGCTTTCAGGCTTTGTAACTCGATCTCGAAAGTACCAATCAGGGTCTCGAGATCTGCTTCCTCAGAGGTGAGCAGTGCAACTACCTTGTCGCAGTCTTTAATCACTTCGGGATCATTGGTACTGAGCATTCGCTGGTGAAGCTCCTGGAGGTCAGCGATATATGACTTGCTGTATTCTATGCGTTCCTGGTACTCGAGGGCTTCGAAGTAGGTTCCCAGGGCCCAGTTGATGGCTTCGCGCACGCTGCGGAAGTACTCGAGATTCGCATCGTCAACCTCATTGCGCCAGAAGATCTTCTCGTTTTCGCGCTCAAGTGCTTCACGTGAAGCAAACAGGGGGTATTCAAGGTACGCGCCGACATTGGTTGAACTGCCGACTGCCCCATCAATATTGTCATAATCATAGCGGGAATAGAGCAATACTTCACCGGAATTGAAGAATTTCTTCTCAACGTAGACCTCCGGGCCCCAGCCGTAATCGCGGCTGCGCGACCACCGATTGTGCCCGACGTCTTTATAGCCGGCAATGCGCGCGCCGTACGAGACAGCACTGCGGCTGGCTATGAAGAAGTCGTAGCGCGCCTCCCTAGAGAGCTTCTTTTCGTACTTCTCTTTGATGTAGGGATAGTAGGCGTGGGTGTATTGAATGACGCAAACTGGGTTGAGGCTCAAAGGAGCCGTGGTAGCGGTCAGCTCGTTTAGAGAGAGGATTGACTGTGGAGCGTCAGCGCCTGCGGGTTGCGCTTCCGGGAATGAGAGAAACAGGCCGTCATCAGGCCGTGTTGGATAAGTAGAGCAAGAAAAAAAGACGCTCAAAACCAGCGCGAGAGAGCAGTGTAAGATTTTGTAATTCATAATGCTTAGTCCAGACTTTGTAACACTAAGCTACTATTAATAACCAGACTAAAGAAAAGTAGTCAAACGCTTTTTTCTTCTTGTGAAAAACAACCGCTATTCTTCGGGAGCGCGAGACCAAGAGAAACAGCTCAAGCAGGTGGAACTGTCAGAGGCAGAGCGATTATGTAGGGGCGTATTGCAATACGCCCCTACGTTGACGAATGGCTTTTGGTTGACTTTTCCTATGTGCTCCCCTACGAAAAGAGACGGGTTTGCAGCATCAGAAAGGCATATAGTGGCATTTGTAAAACCACCTGTCGGATAAGGCTTTTATATCATTAGGTGGGCAGGTATGATTCTCATAAGGCTTATTGTTTTTTTCACGCTATTTCCACTGGTCGAACTCTTCGTTCTGGTAAAATTAATCCAGGCTACGTCGTGGCCATTTACGGTTTGTGTGGTTCTGGGAACAGGGTTGGTTGGGGCTACAATGGCAAAGATTCAGGGGCTGGCGACATGGCGGCGTATTGGATGGAATTTGCGCCAGGGGATTGTGCCTACTGATGAACTGCTCAACGGTCTGCTGATCTTTCTCGGCGGGGTGGTTCTGATTACGCCCGGACTTATCACCGACTGCATTGGCTTTTGTACATTAATCCCTGCGACCCGCGCGCTCATGCGAGAGTGGATCAAAGCGCGGTTCAAAAAAGCGGTGCAGTCTGGCCACACCACTCTCTTCTTTCATCACACTGACCGAGAGGAGTGAACAAATAATCTCGTGCGCTCCTCCTTCGCAGCCCTTAATCGGGATGCACGCTGCAGTGTACACTTCCTTGCTCGTCAATGGTATATGTCCCGCCTGCCGGACAGGTGGGGACTGAGTAGCGGGCCGTCTTCAGCTTCTCAATGGTAGGCTTTTCGCCTATATGCACGGTCTGCCATACTTGAATGTTGGTTTCAAACGTTATCCGATTTGCAATGCAGGCCGTTTTCTTGCTGCGGTCTATATTAGTCTGATAATGGGAGACCTGCGATTTTTTGTCCCGTGAGAAGTAGCCCCCAGAAAGAATGAAAATGATCACCAGAGCTAACAGGAGCGAGATTATATAGAATCCGCGAGTTGATCGTATCCTGCTCATCAAATATCAACTCCCCCCTTCGAAATTTGAATTCCCTCTCCTTTGCTTCTAACCAAATAGTATATACCTACAGGCTTCCCCAAAAAGCAAGCGCTATTTCTCTCGCAGGCTAAAGCGAACATCCGTTCGCTACAAAACGGCGATGCCAGGTCAAATCATGGCACTGCGCCTATTAGCCGCCTTGGCTTGATTGAAAAACGAGGAGTACTGCGAGCGGGAGAAGGGCTATCCTCGAGGCATACAAGGAGCTGATAATAGATAAATTATCATTATCAAAACTTTCTCTTGCCTTTTGGGCGTTTTTTCCTTGCATCGGAAACACAAAGTTTAGGAGAATAATCAGATGTTAGATTGTTAACGGAAGCAGTAGCCGTTCCTGTTAGCGGAGCGACACGATGGGTGACAAACGGGGATCTGGAAATCAGCGGTCAGACAAGGACCGGCGGGACTGGGATGAGTTTGTTACACATAACCGCCGGCTTGGAAAAGACCGGCGAACAAGTAAAGATCGCAGGCGCCAGCAGCAGCCCTTTGAAGGTCCTAACAGACGAAGGTCTTCGTCACGCCAGCAAGAACGTTCCTCGAACTCCTTACGCCAGCCCATCGGGAAACCCGTTGAGAAAAAGCCCGCCCGAAAAGTTTTCTACACAACCGGCGAAGCTGCTGAGCAGACCGGCATTTCCCAGCCAACGCTTATCCTCTGGATTCGCAACAACGTCATTGATGATTCCAAAATAAAACGCGACTCGAGCGGCAGACGCATCTGGAGAGAGAAAGATCTCGACATGATTCGGAAAATCAAGAAAAGCGAGGGCTGGCATTAGTCGTGCAGGGCTCCAAGCCAACTAATTGTGGTGCCGCTCTCCATGCGTGCTCAGCGATTCAACCCCCTCCCGTTTGCGATAAATTCCGATTCTTCGTTAAACAAGATTTTCTTCTCTTTTAAATTCAGAATACAGTTCTTAATCCTTTTAGGCGAGATTCTTTAGATTTTTTTATCGTGTTAATCTTGTTCATCCTGTCTAATATTTTTTTCATTTTTTGTGCTTCTTTTCAGATAAAGCCTCCTGCTTCCTAAGCAAAGCCTCTTTCTGCCGTTCACTCCAGATGATTGACCTTTTTCAAACGGTAGACCGCCTCATTGACCTCACAGCGTTTCCATCCCTCATCGCGAAGCGTCTGAATTACGATATCGAGTGCTCCGGTTTGGTCGTATAGCTGCTGGACAGCCTGGAATCGTGCGTCGCTAATCCAGCAGCGATCGTAGCGATACCATGAACAGCTGAGACCAATAAGGAAAATAAGAAGAAGAAAAAGAAAACAGGCTCGTCGTATCATTTCTGAGCACCCCCATCTCAGGAACCCATTTGCTCGGCCAGCTGGTCGAGAAACTTCTCGATACCCCGAATGTCAAACGTCACTATTACTGTATTGTCGCGGCGCTCGATCTCTGTCTTAAGCTGCACTTCGCTTTTAACCTGCTCTTCTAGCGCGGGTAAAACTGGATTGTGGAGCAGCGAAGCAAGCTGCTCAGCAGTTGCAGCCTCGGCACACTCGAAGATCACTGTAGCTTTCAATCCTTCGAAGGATTGCAAGTCAACAACTACCTGAAGGCCGGTGATCTGATCTGCCGAGATGTTCATCTGCTGAAGCTGAGCGTAGAAGTCTGCAACATCCTTAGCTTCCTCTGCCTCGGTCTTAAGGTTATTGATAAGATGCTGGAACCAATTATCGGTATTGATAAGAAAGCCATGCGCAATTCCGCGTTGTGGAGTCTGGTTGAGAAAGTGCCGAAACGGCGTTGAAGGGTGCCATCCCTGCTGGGTGGATTTATCCTGTTGGAGAATCCCCTGCTTAAGCATCTCAATGTTATTACTCATAAGCAGGCTTGATTTGGTAAACGTGTAGAAGAGTGCGCCACGATGATTCTGGAAGATCGGGTATTTAAGAAATGTCTCTCTTCTTCCTCTGCGCTGCGGAAATTGTTTTAACGACTTCTTCGTAATGAAGTGAATGACTGGCCCGAGTCGTTTGAAATTCAAGACCATAAGGAATCGGAACGTGTGGGTTTCCGTATCGTTGTCAAAGAAGCAATAGATTCGGCGATAGAGCAGAAAGTCAATGAAGCCGTGTATTTGATCCGCTGAGGCCGGCTTCTCCTGCGGATGGCGTTGATTGAATGTCGAGACCATGCGGTGAAGGGCTGACTGAAGTCCGAAATCCTGCCGCGACAACTCAACTTCCACAAAGCCATCCAGCGCAGGATGGAAGAATGTTTCCTTTGGTATTTCGGCGATCTGGTGCAGAACGATGTAGGCCAAAACAGCGACGACGATCACCACAAGGGCTACGACTCCGCAGATGACGGCTACGCAGCCCCAACGCCGCCCCTTTCCCGTATCGTCAACTTTCTCTTTCACGCGGGCCATAAGTTTGCTACCTCGCGACATTCTATATGCATTGCGTGACGCACAATTCGCAGGCTTCAGCGTGCCATATTTGGAAAGGCAGGGACGTATCGCCATACGCCCAAGGCGCATACACATCGTGCCGGCGTTGCAAGGGGTGGTTAGCAATAGTCAGCGATTCAGAATTTGCTCGAGCAGCAAGCCGGCGGTCTCCTTGCCCCGATCGCCAATATCCAGGGCTGGCCCCACGCACGATGGACACCCCTGCGCACATCTGCACTCGTCCAGCATATCTTTCGCTGCACGCATGATCTGATCATCAATCGTAAAGAGTTTACGACTGATCCCGATCCCGCCAGGGTATTTATCATAAATATAAATCGCCGGGTGTTCATCGAAGGGAGCGCGGACCATCGGCACGGTGGCAAAGTCGCGCGGGTCGCACATGACAAACAGGGGTACGATGTTTGAGAGCAGATTCGCCAGCGCACGAAGCCCGCTGCCCAGGTCACCACCTGCACGCTCTAGCTCTGCTTTCAGATCTTCCCGAAATGTTAGCCAGTAGCTTTCCGTCTGCATTTCCTGCTCTGGAATGTGAATGTCGCCATAGCCGACGTTATCATGCGTCTCGAACTTAATCTTCTTGTACTTTGCAACCACGGTGACAACGCTCACCACACCGAAATTCTTAGACACCAGCGGATAGCCGCTCTTTACACCCTCTGGCTTCTCCCCTGGCACGCTATCCACGCCGTAGCGGTAAGTATTGTCCACAGTGAGCACCTTAATGTCGGTCTTCGCCTGCGCGTCAGTATAATAATCTACAGTCACGGGGTTCGCATATGCAGTGCGTCCATCCCAATCCAGCTTTTCAATGAAAAAGGTCTGGCTCTGATGAATGTAGATGGCATCTTCGTGGATAAGGAAAGGCGCAGAATCGTAATCAACTTCTCCGATCACCTCATTATGCTCTGCGGTATTGAGAATCACAAAGTTTTCTACTGTGGCGCTGCGTAGTGAAATTTCTTCTGCAGGATAGGCTTCGCTGGCCCAGTACCAGCGACCGCCGGTATGACGCAGAATCTGCTCTTTTTCGAGATGCTCAAGCAACGGAAGTGGATTGGCGGTGCCAAACTGTTCGCCATCCTCGTAGGGGAGTTCAAATGCGCCGCACTTGATATGGCTGGCGAGAATGGGCATGTTGTCGGGGTTAACAATTCCCATTTCCGGAGATGCGCCGAAAAAGTATTCCGGGTGATTGATAATATACTGGTCCAGGGGTGCGGAGCTGGCGATGAGAATGGCCGCAGAGGTATCGGCCTTTCGCCCGGCTCGGCCAGCCTGTTGCCACGTGCTTGCTACAGTTCCTGGATAGCCGGACAGAATCGCCACCTTGAGCTGGCCAATATCAATGCCGAGTTCCAACGCATTAGTGCTGACAACGCCGAGCACGGAGCCCCCTCTCAGTCCGTGTTCAATGGCACGGCGTTCCGTGGGAAGGTAGCCACCACGATAGCCCCGAATACGCTTGGGATCTTTCTTAATCTTCTCTGCGGCGCGCCTGAGATACGTTACCAGAATTTCAACGAGTAGCCGCGAGCGAGCAAAGACTATGGTCTGCACATCTTTCGCCAGAAAGCGGGTAGCAACGCGACGTGTCTCGGTTTTTAGCGATTTTCGAATTCCAAGTTCTCGGTTGACAAGCGGCGGGTTATAGAAAACGAAAATTTTCTTGCCCTGCGGCGCACCATTGCTGTCAAACAGGCTGAACGGCTCTTCCACCAGCTTCTCGGTCAATTCCTGCGGATTTGCTATGGTTGCTGAACAACAGATAAAGACCGGCTTGGAGTTATAGAACCTGCAAATGCGCTTTAGCCGCCTCAATACATTCGCCATATGGCTGCCGAACACCCCTCGGTAGTGATGAATCTCGTCAATCACAATGTACTTGAGATTCTCGAAGAGCTTGATCCAGAGGGTGTGATGCGGCAAAATACCCATGTGGAGCATGTCGGGATTTGTCACGACAATCTGTCCAGCAGAGCGGATTGCGCGGCGCGCACTTTGCGGCGTATCGCCGTCAAACGTATGGACCTTGATATTACGACCCAGTGCGCGGGTGATCTCGTATAGCGCAACGTACTGATCTTGCGAGAGTGCTTTAGTCGGAAACAGATAGAGAGAGCGGGCCTGGTCGTTGTGGAGAACGGACTCGACAACCGGAATGTCGTAGCAGAGGGTCTTGCCCGAAGCGGCGGGAGTCACCACCACTACGTTCTCACCAACCATGATGCTGGTGATCGCCTCTGCCTGGTGACTGTAAAGCTTTCGAATACCTCGGGTCTCGAGCACGCGGATTAGCTCAGGTGAGATCGCAGAGGGAAAGTCAACGAGCTTGCCCAGCTTTTCCTGCACGACGTGCCAGTGGGTGATATGGCGAGCTATGCCAGGCGTGCTTTTCAAGGCCTCCAGAATCTCGCCAACCCCAGCGGATGGTCTGTTGACTGCCATAGGTGGCACTTCCTAGGCGGTAGGGACAGATTATAATCTGTCCCTACAATTAAAACCACAAAGAAAACCAGTGACGCATGAAGAAGTTCATCCGCCGCGGCGGATGAATCCCTACCTATAGAACATATCGCGAAGCGTTACCCTTCGATCACAATGGCGCACTTTCGCCGAGCGATCTTACCTAGCCCTGCAAGATGCGAGTAATGATGTCCTTGCGATACATGATCCCTTCAAGCTTGTTATCCCTGGTAATATAAACACGGCGTCTGCCAGTCGATACCATCTGATACGCAACTTCAACAATAGGGGTATCGCCCGTAACGCTCAGTACGTCTTTCGTATAAAGATCCTTTACTTTCAGTGTGCGCTCTTTTTTAAAGAAATTTTCAAACGGCTCAAACGAGGTCAGGAAAGAGACATTACTCAGCATGCCCATATAGTCTGGAAGGCCGATGCCGATGATTTCTTTCGACGAGAGTTCGCCCAGCAGTTCATGCTTCTCATCCAGGACGGGCAACGCATCATCTTTGGCCGTGGTGATGAGCTCAAGAGCCTTGCTGAGCGGAGTGTCCAGCGTGACGGGCGAAAACGTTCTGTCCATGATGTCGCTCGCGACCAGGCTGCGCTTGACGTCCATCCCACTTTCTTCGATGACCTTGATGATTTTCCCGGGCGCCTTAACATTCAGCAGCGCATCGTGTGTCTCTCTGCTGGAGAGGAGTTTGGCAATTGCAGCCAGGGTCTGGAGCATCATAGTATTGCGGGTTTGCGGGCTAACAATAAGAAAGAGCAGATGGAAGCGGCCTTCGTGTGGAGCAAGCGCGGGAATGCCCTCACGTGACGTGCCGATGCAGACGAAGAATTCCTCCAGGCCTTCTACCCGTGCATGCGGGATCGCCACCCCTTCGCTCACCACGGTTGGACCCTGCTGCTCACGTTCCAGCAGGGCACTAAGCGCATGGTCGGACGATACGTTCTCCATCTTCGGTTCAATCGTCTTAAGGAGCTCACGCAAGGCTTGTTCCATCGTTGCCGCTTTCATATCAATGAGAATCTGATCCTCAGAGAGAAGACTAAAGAGTTTCATCGGACACTATCTCCTTCTAACTGACTAACCGACCAACCGATTAGCCGCCTTTCCTCGCGGCTGATTGCTGCGCCTGTATCATTCGCCTTCTGGTGGTTCGGTGAGGAAGAGCTCCTTTGTTTCTGCAGGTCCTTTTGCCAGCATAATCGCTCTGCGGAAATCTTTGTTTTTTAAGCGGAGCACAAGCTTGGCCAACACCTTAAGAAAGTCCCCCGATTGCTTGTCAGAAGCCCCGATCATCACGACAATGTGCACGGGCTTCTCGTCGAGCGATTGAAAATCAACACCCTTATGTGAGCGTCCAATCGCGGCAATAAAATCTTTCACCGACGGAATTTTTACGTGCGGAACCGCCACCCCAATCCCTACACCTGTGCTGATAATCTTTTCGCGCTCGAATATCGCGCGTAAGAACTCTTCCTTATCTTCGATCAGCGGTGAGGTGGCAATTACATCCACAAGCTCACGCAGCACACCCTCTTTCGTGTCGGATCGCAAATCAATGATGCGTGATTCGTCAATCATTGCACTAAAGTTCACAGACATCTGCACACTCCTTCATGCATGATCTGTTACAGAAAATTCCAGCAGGGAAGAAGCGCCGAAACTCGCCTCTGCCTCGACCCGTGTCCTGAGCTGTTCATCTGTTCCGCTATAATAAATCTTTGCAAAGCAAAAATTTACCGCCCTATTGCTGTAGTTCCGCAGGCATCCCTACCTGTAACAACGGTACCACAGGCATCCCTGCCTGTAACAATTGGTAGCACAGGCATCCCTGCCTGTAGCTACCTTATATCATTCAATCCAGCCTTTAACAATCAACCATTTATAATTTTCAAGCTTTTCAACAAGTCCTGTTTTTATAGGATTAGTCGCAATATAATTCATCTTTTCCAACAGCTCTTTTTCATCTCTAATAATCCTGTCAAAACTCTCATCCAGCCAAACTTTAGATTGCTCAACTTTCCCTGCCGACACATTCTTCCCTGGTTGCACATCCCTCCCTGGTGCCTCACCCTTCCCTGGTGCCACAGGCATCTTGCCTGTGCCCCTTAACAGCTTATTAATCTGATTAGCAGAGTAGCTTTTTAAACTATGCATAATTTCTGCAATACTATAATATCCACCATCAGTTTTTTCTAGCGGCTGCAATATCAAATGAACATGCTCGGGCATAACAACACAAGCATACAGTTCATATTTCTTATTATCATGGAATCTGCAACTATCCAAAATAATCTGGCGGGCTTTTTCAGGCAATATGAAATGCTTGAATGTTCTAAAGGTGATAAAATAAATGTATCCAGGATCTTCCCAGTGAGGAAGTTTCCTTCTATACAGTCTAAACTCTTGAACAGGCTGGAAGCCTGTCCCACCATTTTTATTTCTTACTTCCAATTATTCTCGCCTCATCCTCTTTAATTCTGTTAACTAGCGGTCGCATTCATGCGACGTCCAACCGTGCGATAAATCGCACCGCTACTCGGTAAACTCCGGACGGCTGATTATCAATACCAGAAACGCACCTAGCCAATAGCCAAGTGCTACGTAGAGCCACACCACCGGCTCCCCGGGACGGTACTGATGCGCACACAACTTGTAAATAACCAGTGCTGTCTGAAACCCGCTCAAAGTCAACGTGATCGCCCATGCCCAGAACTTCCTCAAGTACAGGCCAAAGACGAGCATTCCCCACAGCACATAGAAAGTCCAATAGACGCGACTTCCAGCTCCTATTGCCCGTATGATATCCAGCAGAGCCACCAACACGAGAAGCCCCAGGGCAATGTGAAATCGCGTTTTCCAACGACGGAAATACCACTGGACCCGGTCGGTCAGATACGCTGATCCCGCGTCACCTTCGAACTCAACCGCCTGCGAGATCACAGCATCAATCGCGACACATCGGCCCCGGCAGCGTGGACTTTTGCAGACGTGCGCGACGATCTTGCCAACTCTCTTATGCTCCACGCACTCGTCACAGAAAAAGTTCTTACAAGTCTGACATGTCCACTCTGCACTGCGATGCGGATGCAAACGGCAAGTTGGTATTGCCTGTCTGTTCACTTGATCCCCTGAGGAACCAGCCGCACGCCTGAAAAAGCCATGTAATACGACTCAGCGTTGCCAGAAAAAATACCCTCAAAACCAATTTCCACGAGATTCAGCTCTTGTATCTTGGCTGCAAATCCCTTCTTAGATTACCCCTCTGATTCTTGCTTCTCTTTATTCCTTCTTCTTTTTCCGACCAGATTCACCAAATAGAGATATGGAAACTCTACGGGCAAGTCAAGCCTCAAAGTGTAGCCCGAGGAACGTAAGCAAGCTTTGGTCAACACACTCTTGATAAGGAAGAAATTTCTGCTTTACATTCCTAATTATTTTCTCATAGGATAGCAAAGTATTCCGATAAGTAAGAAGACGGGCTGTATCTGAATTCTTTTCACCGCGGTTATTCAGTGCGTGCCTTAATTGTCCAACCTATACGATTGACGGGGATCAGCAATGCCAAAACTTAGTACCGACAATCTGGTGAAAACGTATGGCAGCCGGCAGGTGGTCAATCACGTCAGCGTTGAGCTGCACGAAGGTGAAATCGTCGGCCTGCTGGGGCCTAATGGTGCGGGCAAGACGACAACCTTCAATATGATCATTGGCTTTGTCATACCAACGGCAGGAAGGGTCTGCTTTGATTCGATGGATATCACCAGGCTCCCGATGTATAAACGTGCCCGGCTGGGGATAGGATATTTAACCCAGGACATGTCAATTTTCCGCAAGCTCACTGTTGAAGAGAACATTCTCGCGATTCTCCAGACGCTAAACCTCACGCGAGATGAGCAGAACAAGCGCCTGGAGCAGCTGCTGGATGAGATGGGCGTCGCGCATCTGGCGAAAAACAAGGCGTACACCCTGTCGGGTGGGGAGCGTCGGCGCGTGGAAATCGCTCGGGCAATGGTGACCTCTCCGTGTTTTATGCTTCTAGATGAACCGTTTTCCGGCGTTGATCCCAAAGCCGTCGAAGAGCTGCAATTGGTTATATACCAGATGCGGGCTCGTGGTTTGGGCATCTTGATTACCGATCACAGTGTGCGCGAAACCCTTCAGGTCACTGATCGCTCCTACTTAATCTACGAGGGGAACGTCGAACTCTCTGGCACAGCCAAAGATCTGGTTAACAACGAGCGTGCGCGCGCCCTCTACCTGGGCGAGCGCTTTTACATGGATACCACCCCTGATGTCCGGAAAGAGTCCGTCAAGTAGTGCGTATTCCAGATTTCAGACAAACCTCTGTATACCGTGTACGGGTCGAGTTTGGTAAAGGAACACGCAAGAACCGCAGGCTTTGCTTACTCATACCACAGTAGCACAGGCATCCTTGCCTGTTCTATCCTCGGGCTAAGGGGACAGAGCTTATGAACATTCGGATTACCGGACGGCACAGTGAGGTAACACCAGAGATTCGCGGTTTTATTGAAAAGAAAGTGAAGAAGCTTGCACGTTATTTTGAGAAGATCCACGAAATTAGCGTTGTCCTGGATCGGGTCAAATATCGCCATGTCGTAGAGATAGTGGTAAAGGCTGGCCACATCACGGTTCAGAGCACGGAAGAGAATACGGATCTGCGGGTGACTTTCGAGCGTGTTCTCAGCAAGGTGCAGCGTCAGCTGAAAAAGCAGAAGGAAAGGCTCATTGGGAATAAGAAGCATTTGAAGAAGGCCGCAAAACCGCACCACCTGACACCGGTTCAAGCGCCTCCAGCAGATTCCGCAGCGTCTTCCGTAGAGCTGGAAACAGCTACCGTAACACCACTGTCGGTCCGTGAGGCAATGCTACAGCTCGAATCTCTTGATCGGCAGGTTCTGCTCTTTTTGAACGAGGAGACTCATCAGCCAAACGTCCTGTATAGGCGCACAAACGGACAACTGGCGCTCATTCAGCCGCAGGAAACTGCAGAGACTTGATCAGGTGCGATGGATTGTGCTTATGTATGGCCGCCGGGGGACTTGACTATTGCCAGAAGTATTGAAGCCAGTTGGGCCGGAGCGCACAGAATTCGGGTGGCTGCGTGCGCTCGACAAACGCTATCCATTGTTACTATATTGGGGACCGCCGGTGGTGTGGGCGGCCCTGATTTTTATTCTCTCCTCACAACCCGGCGAAGCCTTCCCTGAAGTCACATTTGTCCCAAATGCGGATAAAGCGGTGCACGTGCTGGAGTACGCACTGCTGGCCGGGCTTGTTACCAGAGCCTTTTTCAATTTTGCCTGGCGCACCCATACAGTTTCGGCGTCAATTGTGAGCCTGGTTACCTGTTTTGTGTTCGGCGTGTTGAACGAGTTTCATCAACTATCCGTGCCCGATCGGTCGTTCGAATGGGGAGATCTGGGTGCAGATGCAGTCGGCATAGGGCTAGGGATTCTCATTTACGTGCTTATCCAACTCAAGAACGCAAGGCGCAAATCGGCTTCCCGCGAGGAAGCATTATAGGGGTTTAATTTATTGGCTCTTTGTCAGATCGGTCAGCAAGATATAGTCATGTGTCAGATAGCAAGTTGAGCATTTGCAGGCTTCTAATACGACTTCTTCCCCAACTGCATTTTGCTTTTAATGCTT
>CAZVVA010000020.1:0-27416 GCA_964630455.1 uncultured Candidatus Sumerlaeota bacterium | reverse complement strand
ACCTATAACCGCGAGATCAAACGCTGCCTGGAATATCTTGGGGCGCTGGCCGAACGGCTGGGTTTGACATTTCGCAACTACGATAACCTTGTGGCCGTCATTGAACGAAAAGGCAATAAGAACGCGCTAGGCATTCTGCTCCACATTGACGTTGTTCCTCCAGGGGAAGGTTGGACGCATCCCCCTTTTGGTGGGGTTGTGGCAGACAACATACTCTGGGGCCGGGGCACTCAAGATGATAAGGCCCCCCTGATGTCGTGTCTCTATGGTCTCGCAGCGGTAAACCACCTGGGGCTGGATTTCATCCGCACCGTTAAAATAGCGATTGGAACCCGGGAAGAAACTGGTGAATGGGACGATATGCGCCACTTCCTGAATGTGGAGGGTGCGCCGGAATTCAGCTTCACACCGGATGCAAATTTCCCGATTATCAATGGCGAAAAAGGGATGCTGACGCTACTCCTGAAGGCCAGCTGGCCGGGGGTTAGTGCATCGCCAATGGGGCTAAGGGTGGTAAGTCTTGAGGGTGGAGAGCGGGCAAACATGGTGCCGAATCGGGCGGTGCTTCGCCTGCGGTTTCCCGAGGCAGAGTCAGAAAAAATCCAGGCGTTCCTAACGGCACAGATGCAAAGCTTTCTCAAGGCGCACCCAGCGGCAAAGGTCGAACCCCTGCGCGTTCTTGGCAAGCAAGAAGAAAATCATCTTGTTGACGCAGAACTGATGTTCCTGGGAAAGAGTGCGCACGGTAGCCTTCCCTATGACGGTCATAATGCAATTCTCGATGGGCTGAAGTTTATCGCTTTTCTGGAACTCCCTTCCCAGCCGCTTGTTGCATATGCCTGTTTAGTTGATGCTGCATGTTCCGATCTGTTCGGCAACGGACTGGGTATTGCCCACGAGCACCACTTTATCGGGAAAACAACCGTGAACCTGGGAATTTTGCGACTTGATGAGCATGGTGCCGAAGGCAAAGTGAATGTGCGCCATCCGCTCGGCTTGACGATTCCTGAGGTGGTGAAGCGCGCGACCGGAGTTGTTGAAGAGGCAACCCGTGTTTCAGAAGTCGAGATCCAGTGCGAGCGCGGCGGCAAAGGTGTGGAACCTCTGTTCGTCGATCCAGCAGAAAACCGCTTCTTTATTTCTTCCTTGCAAGAAGCCTACGAGACCGTGACAGGCAAGGAGCCCCGGCTGGAAGCCATTGGCGGAACAACGTTTGCCAAAGCCTTCCCAAACGCCGTGAGCTTTGGGCCCGTCATGCTGGATGAGGAAAAAGAACTGGCGCACCAGACGGACGAACACGTCTCAATCGAACACCTCCTGAGAAATACAAGAATTTACGGGTATGCCATTGCTCTATTGTGCACGAAAATAGCACAGTAGCCGATCACCAGCTGTAACGCAAGGAGCGTGATCCGGCGATTCTGTGCATGGCAGTATCTCCAGAAGTCCTCACACGCCAAACCGTAAGCCAATACGTCATGTCACTTGTTGCCCATAAGCAACCCCGCAACATTTTTATTCGTATCTACAAGCAGCTCTACTCATCTTTTGGCCCTCAGTATTGGTGGCCGGGCGATTCGACTGAAGAGATCATCATCGGCGCGGTTCTGACGCAAAATACCAGCTGGCAAAACGTGGTTCGGGCGATTGACCGGTTAAAGCAGTCGAATGTCGTTTCGCTACGCAAGATCCTCGCGATGTCGGACAATAAATTAGCCCGCCTAATCCGTCCTGCGGGCTATTTCAGAATTAAAACTAAGCGGCTGAAAGCTGTTGCAGGCTTCTGGGTTCAGCAGTGGAA
This sequence comes from uncultured Candidatus Sumerlaeota bacterium, assembly GCA_964630455.1. Lineage (GTDB taxonomy): Bacteria > Sumerlaeota > Sumerlaeia > MWCT01 > JAUWMI01 > JAUWMI01. The sequence goes on along the minus strand of CAZVVA010000020.1, from coordinate 25,615 downwards.
CACCGACTGGCCGCGCGTGCGGCGTGCGTCCCTCGCCCGCCTCCGCACGCAATTGCTCAACGTCTACGGCATCGGACCTGAGACCGCTGATTCAATTCTTCTTTACGCGTTCAACAAGCCCACTTTTGTCGTGGACGCATATACGCAGCGCATCGGTGGACGCCACGGCCTGTTCCCTCCTGGCGCAAGCTATGCAGATATCCAGAAGACCGTCGAGTCTGCTATTCCGCGCCGCTCTGCTCTCTACAACGAATACCACGCGCTCCTGGTTCGGTTGGGAAAAGAATACTGCCGCGGACGGCCACGCTGCCTCGATTGTCCGTTAAATCACCGTATCTTTTTTAGGAAAAATCAGCGGCCCATTGATTGGAAGGCTGGACAATTCTGAACCACTACGGGTTGGATAGAACTGTTACGGGCAGGCTGGTATTCAGGTGAAAAATATTCTGGCCTCTTCGTAGCGCTCGGGGGGCACTTTTTTCAATACTCCCACTGCATCAGCAATCGGAACGGAAACGATCTCGGTTCCACACACACTGGCCATCTTGCCGAACTCACCGTCACGTACCATCTCTACTGCTTTAATCCCCAAACGGGTTCCCAGAACACGGTCAAAGGTTGTTGGGCTTCCGCCGCGCTGGAGATGTCCAAGTACTACGCTTCGGGTTTCGAGCCCGGTTTTCTCTTCTATTATCTGTGCCAGGCGCTCAGCAATTCCGCCTAGCTTCACCCGTTCGAACTCATCTTTCCTCGCATTTTTCGTCACAAAGCTTCCCAAATCTGTAGGAATCGCTCCTTCCGACACAGCCACCAGTGTATAATCTTTACCTTTCTTCTTACGCTCCTTGACGATCTTACATATCCAATCTACGTCAAAAGGCACTTCGGGAATCAAAACAATATGGGCTCCTCCCGCCATGCCCGCATGGAGCGCCATCCATCCGGCGTGCCGCCCCATGATTTCCACCACCAGAACCCGCTCGTGCGACTTGGCTGTAGTGTGAAGCCGGTCAAGCGCCTCCGTAGCGATATTGATTGCAGTATCAAACCCGAATGTATAGTCGGTAGCCGAGAGATCGTTATCAATGGTCTTTGGCACACCTACAATTTTCATTCCCTTGTCGCAAAGAACTTTTGCCACACCCAATGTATCTTCGCCACCAATTGCAACAAGTGCAAAACAGCCGTGTTTTTGCAAATTTTTCCCCACCTGCTCCAGCCCATTTTCCAGTTTCAGCGGATTGGTGCGGGAGGTGCCTATAATCGTCCCGCCCAGCATATGGATATCTTCAACGTCTTCGATATCCAGACGAACGGTTTCGCCACCCTCAAGCAGCCCCTTCCAGCCACGCCGAAATCCGATTACCTCACGGCCCAGTGTTGATGCTTTAACCACAACACCGCGGATTACCGCATTAAGACCCGGGCAATCACCCCCACCAGTCATCACGCCAATCTTCTTCATATAAAGCCACCTCTTTTTGTCATGGGAATCAAGAAAATCTGTTTATGCAAAATACAGCATAATTGTTTTGAAACCACATTGTGACATCTAGTGCCCGACAATAAAAACCATGGAGCCGGGTCTAGTCCTGAGCCAAACGGCTGCCGTCAGGCAAAATGCACAATGCTGGCAAACGACTCAACTGCCAAGCTTGCCCCTCCTACCAATGCTCCGTCAATATCGGGCATGGCCATCAGGGCGCGAATATTTTCGGGCTTCACACTACCGCCATACAGAATTCGAAGTGCATCAGCCACACGCTTATTGTACAAAGCCGCAACTTGCTCGCGAATCATGGCCTGCACCTCTTGAGCCTGGTCAGAGGTAGCCGTGCGGCCTGTACCGATAGCCCAGACCGGCTCGTATGCAACCACAGACGCCGCCAGTTTTTCCTCCTCCAGTCCGTCCAGGCACTCATCAATTTGCCGCGAAACTACCCCGTGGGTCTTTCCTGCCTCGCGTTCCTCCAATCGCTCACCCACACAGATGATCGGTATTAGGCCTGCGTCATAGAGGGCCTTAATTTTGCTGCTAACCGTCGCATTGGTTTCGCCAAAATACTGCCGCCGCTCTGAGTGACCCACAATCCCATAGCGGCATCCCGTGGCCTTTAGCATCAGTGGCGAAATCTCGCCCGTATACGCCCCCTCAGGCTTCCAGTAAACATCCTGAGCCCCAAGTGCAATGTTCGTTCCCTTCAGGAGCTCGGCCACCGTGGTCAATGCAGTAAATGGCGGACAAACGACCATTTCACAGCACGATACGTCAGCCACCCTCGGTATTAGCGCCCGCACCAGTTCCGCAGCCTCCCGGTGCGTCCGATACATTTTCCAGTTACCCGCAATCAGGGGGTTACGCTCTGCCATTTCTTCCTTTCAATTCGTCTCGCATCCGCTCTCACGATCGGGCTAGCGCCGCACCATCTGTTCTCTCAGCAATCATCATTAGTCAGGCGGCAGCGAGCTTAATCAAATCAATCACGCGACATGAGTAAGCCCACTCATTATCATACCAGGCCAGGACTTTGACCAAATTGCCGTCAATCACCCGCACATTTTCTGCATCAACAATGCATGAAACTGTCGTATGGTTGAAATCACTCGACACCAGCGGCTCTTCACACACCTCGAGAATACCCTTCATTGATTGTGCCGCCGCTTTCTTCAAGGCTGAAACTACTTGCTGTGGTGTCACCTGCTTTTCCAGCTCTGCTACCAGATCAACCACCGACACATTGGCTGTGGGAACTCGAATGGCGAGGCCATCCATTTTGCCCTTTAGCTCAGGAATAACCAGGCCGATGGCTGCCGCAGCGCCGGTTTTGGTCGGGATCATTGAGAGCGCCGCTGCACGCGCCCGACGTAAGTCCTTATGGACGAGATCCAGGATACGCTGATCGTTGGTATATGAATGGATGGTGGTCATAAACCCACGCCTAACACCGAACTCATCCAGGAGTACCTTGGCGAGTGGCGCAAGGCAATTCGTCGTGCACGAGGCGTTCGAAATGATATGATGCTTCGCCGGATCGTATAGCTTGTCATTTACCCCGATGCAGAGTGTCACGTCCGGATCATCGGCTGGTGCGGTGATAATGACTTTCCTGGCACCAGCACTGAGATGCTTCGTAGCACCGTCGCGCTTGCGGAACACACCAGTAGCCTCCACCGCAATCTCGACTCCCTTTGCCTTCCAGGGGAGCGTCTCCGGATCCTTAATAGCTGTGACTTCAACCTGTTTGCCATCAACAATAATAGCGTTCTCTTTTGCCTCAACCGACTGGCTCAGCCGTCCGTGTACCGAATCGTATTTGAGAAGATGTGCAAGAACCTTTGCACTGAAGAGATCGTTAACTGCAACCACTTCAATATTCGGTGTCTCCAGAGCCGCGCGAAAAACCAACCGACCAATACGTCCAAATCCATTAATCCCAATTCTTGTGGTCATACTACCCTACCTCCGTTTGGTTTTGTACGTTCTGAACTTAGCCTTTCATGCCCTCTACATGGTCCATGCCGCAATGAAATTAAATGGAACTAAACGAATGACAGCATGTTATTTGTGGGTATTTGCGAAAAACAAATCTACTGGCAAATCTACTGTCACCCTGAAGCTTGTCAATACTTTTTTTTTCGGCTCTCCAATTCGTTGAAAGCAAATCCGTTATGCCTTTACTGGATATGGTTTAGATACAAAATCAACATATGGATAACAAAAAAGCCAGTGGGCTATGCAGCCCACTGGCGAACCAGAAGCGCTTTTCTCAATATATCGTCCTAATAATACAATTCCCAGTACTCCGCTAAGGTGGGGATAGACCCGGAGGTATTCAGCTTGCCGTATCCCCAAACGTAATTCGGCACAGAGCCGGTCTGGCTGTCCGTATAGGCATAATTCGTCAGTCGCGATTCAATCTGGGCGGGAGTCAGCGTTGAGTCTTTCTGCAAGAGCAATGCAACGGCCCCGGTCACATGAGGAGCGGCCTGGCTGGTACCTTGTCCCATGCGATGGCGCGAGTCGTCAACAACAAGATTCCCGTCATAAGGCGACCAGTCGGTTGACAGCGATGAGGCGATGCCAAACCCCGGTGCTGAGATCTCGGGTTTTTGATTTCCCGAATCAGAACTCGTGTCGCGTGTCGGGCCAATGCAGCTGAAGGAGGCAATCTCGCCTAACGTGTATGGGCCTCCACCGTAACCAAGGAAGGAACCTGTACTTGTTTCCCACGAGGTCTTTGAAACATGCGCCCCCACGGTGATAACGTCATCAGCATTTGCTGGTGAAATGATGATCTCTTCATCAGTGCTGTCGGTAGAGAATTGTACAGTGCCAGCCGGCTGCGGTTCTGGAATCCACGCGTCAAAGTCTCCATCTCCACCTGTAGCTACACGCGTCAAGCTGAAGTTCCATGTACCCGCTGCTGGTGAACTAGCAATCTCAATCCATACCTGCCCATCACTGTTGTTTGGATTCGACAGCACGGTATTGTCAATAGTTACTAAACCCTGTCCTCCAACATCTTGGCTGCTAATAGAACTTCCAGGCGTCACAATGGACGATGTGGAAGAATTCGGCGAACTCACCGTGACGTTGTATGTATCGCCGCCATCGTACCAGATTTCGATCGTGATCCGAGTAACACCACTCGGCACGCTAAATGAAGTGGTACGCGAGGAGGCGGATGGAATGTTAGCTTCGGCGTGAACGTTTGTGCCGCGGTCGTTACCTGCCGCGCATACAATGATCTTTCCCGTTGCAACCATACCGCTAAGAGAACTCTCATAGACCGATGTGCCATCATGCGGCCCGTACTGGTGACCGAGACTCAGATTGACCACTGCAGGCTTGCTCAACGCCGTAGCTCGACCGAAGATGTATTCCACTCCCTTGATGACCATTATATCGTACAAATCCGTTTTTACAATAATCAGGTCCGCGCCAGGCGCCATGCCTTCGTAGGTACCAGAGGGTGGCGACCCATCGGAATCCGAGCCATCGCCTGCTGCTATGCCTGCCACGTGTGTCCCGTGACTATTAATGTCTTTCGCTCGCACCGGGACGCTGCTTCCGCCTAGTTCACTGTTGATCTGCGACTGGGTATACTCAACACCGGTGACGTAACCGCTGGGCGGACTTTCACTCCCTTGCTTTATCAGGGTTTGGTCCCAGATAGAAAGAATCCGCGACTGATTTGATGTATCAGGGTTTTCTACAAAGTCACCATGGTCCCAATCTATACCTGTATCCACAATTCCTACAATCACGCCTGTGCCATCATAGGATGAATGCACCACCTGAGCATTAGCACCGACGTAAGGCGGCGGGCTGGCTGTTGCTGCGGTACTCACGTTCAGCACCGGCTGGTTCAGCATATCTGCATCCACCCAGACAACATCATTGCACGCTGCGAGCGCTGCCATTACCCCCAGCGGCACCTTCGCCGTGTAGATGTCATTCACAACGAAATTCACTTCTGTGAGACCAAGGGCTTCGAGTTTTTGCTGTGTTGCAGATGCGCGGAGTAGCACGCTGATCACCGGCTGCCCGTTCTCGAGCGTGACGTTAATTGCCTTTTTCTTTTCATGCGCATAGGCGACAAGCTCGACCTTTGAGCGCTTGAGCAAAACCTTGAGCGCAGGCGACAAATTCCCATTCTGGGCAAAGGCGGGCGCTGTGCAAAAAACTGCCAGCACGAGCGCACAAAGAACTACATTGAAAGAAATAATGAAGCTTCTGCCAAATCGTTTTGCCCCCATCGTATCCTTCCTTGTCCGCTTGCCATTGCTTCACATCTTTTTACACAACGAATCATGTCCTGTCAATTTCTTTTGTCTGAAATCGCGCGCTTTTAACTATTCGCTCTGTCACGGCTTGCAACACGGCATCTCGCCTTTCTCTGCAAGGGTCATGCTGGTCCGGCAGGGATAACGCATGAGCGATTGGGGAGTGAAAAATTCAGCGTAAGGAAAAATAAAATAAGCGTGGCGAGGAGCTTTGTTGACATCAGAAATATACCGAGTCCGCTTCGAAAGGCAGGGTGTTCAAAGTTTATCGAGACACAGATCAGCGCAACGCCAATAACAAAAAGTAGAATCGGCACAATGCGTTGAGTCCCAAACAGCTGTGCATATATTGCAAAAATCGGAAGGAAAAGAACTACAAGGTAGTGATCCCACATTAAGCTGGGGATCAAGAGCGACAGAAAGATGAAGAGGCTGTAGTGGAGAAGAGAACCGTGAGGCGAATTTACCGGCGTTGCAGTGCGGCGTGGCCACGTTACTACCAGCACAAGCGTCGTAAAAAGAGCGGCAGCGACCAATGTAAGCCCGTTGGCGAAGCGCGCCCCAAGATGCACCAGCGGTGTGGTATAAGGATTTTCCGCAAAGAGGTGATGAAATAACGAATTGAATGACTGATTGCCGGGATCAACGTAGTAGGTGCGGCCAAACTCTGCCCATGTTGACTGGCCGTAGGACATCTGTTGAAGAAGTGGCAGAAAATCGAGATGGACCTGCGGGCCAACTGCCACCACAGAGGCAACAAGTAAAACAACAAGCACTACCAGGCCCCACCTCACAACCCTCCAATCCCGCTTCCACAAAAAATAGAGAAACAGAATACCCGGACTGATCTTAAACAACGTTGCAACTGCAAGCAGGCTGCCTGTCAGGATCGGTCTCTTGCGTTGAGACGCCCACCAGATCAAGCAATAGAGCAGGAGCAGTGCTGCATTAAGCTGACCGGCGGTGAGCGTTCGATAAAACGGTACTGAAAAGGCGGCAACCAGCAACGCAAATGCCACGTGTTCCATGCGCAAACGCATCGGGACAAGATGAATTACTATGATGAGACTTGCGAATAAGAACAGATGATTCACCACAAACCAGACGTGCGATGCACCGGACAACGGCAGAAAGGTCAGCGGAGCGAGCACGAGGCCGGTAAAGGGCAGGTATACGTAGGGGTTCAGGCGTGTGATGCCGTGCAATCGCATTGCTGCAAGCAGTTGTTCCACGTCATACGGACTCCCACCCTTGCTCAGTAACTTCGCACCAAGATAAAGGTGGTGGAAGTCGTTGTTATGTGCGCGGTAGAACGCTGTGTAGACATTCTGGTTGAAATAAAAAAAGGCGGCGAGTGCGCAGACCAACCATAGCGCACAGCGCCGTCCCAAGATCAGGTGGTGATTGGCGTTAGGCATGACCCTGCTGGATTGATTTCGGTCAGTCATAGCGATCGCGCACAGAGAAAAGGCGAAAAGAGTTCTCGCAGCGTGCAATGAGCGCCTGGTTTTCAGGAGTGTTTCGCACGTAGATATTATAGCCCGCCAGCGAGCTGGCAGAGCGCAAGGGAATCCACCAGAATACCAGACGCCAGTCCGGATGGTCTTTAAGGCGAACATTCAGCGGAGCATCGCGGGAGATTACGATAAAGTTGATCCCGTACTTCAAATCAAGCAGCTCGTCCCAGCTGTAAGCTGGTGCACTCCGATCAATCCCCAGTTGAATGCGCTGCTCATCCCAGACGAATTTGTCGCCAAAGACATCATAGCGGCTGTCAGTAAAAACTTTATGATATTCCGGGCTGAGACGCCAGATCATGTATCCTGCGTAGTTAATCTGATTGTACATATTTCCAGAAAAGTCATTCGCAATAATGAAGTCGCACACCTTTACCGGATAGTTTCCCTGGCGAAATTCCATGCCGCGGGCAAGCTGGAGATTGCGCTCAAGGTAGCTCTCGCCCTCGCGGTGATGGGCAACGGAATAAACGCTAAAAATGAGCACTGCACCAAACAGGGCATAGTGTGTAGGTCGGCGAAATTGGCTGGGGACTTCCTGGAGCAGTTCGCGTGCCAGCCACCCACAGAGCGGAGCTGCTGCGAGCGCAAACAGGGGCAAGTAGCGAACGTGCTGAATTGAAAGGTGGAAAAAGATTGCTATGATAAACAATTCCGCGAGACTCGGGATCTTTCGCTTCACCACCATAAAACCAATGAGCAGAAAGGCAATCATAAACTCGTAGCCCCGGGTGAAGAAGAAATCGGGTGACCGCAACTCCGGAATAATCCGCAAAAGATCTTTATTCCCCATAAAACGCCAACCAAGCATGTAAAGCTTATAGCCGTATGGATTGATCAGCGAGGCGAGGATACAGAGGCCAAGCAGCAGGGCGAGAGTACGTGTTCTGTGTATCTGCTGCGCGTCAAGCGGCTCGTGCAGGATGTTACACGTATAGAAATTCTGCAGGAGGCTTGCCACAAGGTAGACCCCCAGCAGGAGAATCCCGAGCACGAAGAAACCATGAAGATTTACCCAGAGCACCATCAGGAGAGGCAGCGCGATAAGCCACCGCCAGGTCAGTCTGCCGCTCCAGTAGCCCCACAACACGTAAAGGTAACCGGCGAAGAGGAGGTAGCTAAAGACGGGTGGGCGAGGGTAGATGGTTCGTTTTGAGACAGCCGCTGCAATCAGTGCAAAGAGAACAGCAAGGAGCCAGCTCTGGCTTCGCATGTAAATAAACCAACACAGCAAAAGGAACGTTGCAACCAGCACCAGGGTCTTGAGCGTGATAACGCAGCGCAGCCCCCCAAACTCGCTGGTGTCGCCAAGCGCATACGCCCCGTACATGATAACCTGTGCCAACCACTCGTGATTGTGCCACTCGATGTTCTCCCCCGTAAAGGTGAAAACATCGTAGCGCGGCAACCCGCGATGTTCCACAATGTACTTGCCACCCTTGAGCTGCCACCAGACATCGTTGCTCGAGCGAACTGGCGTAAACCCGAAGGAGAAGACCACCACAATAAGACACAAAAACAGCACCACAAGAATGATCTTCTTCTCAGCGATCTCAGTTCCCATCACGCGCTAATCCTGAAAATCCTGGTTCTTTGGAGAACACATCATGTGCGCACGACTGCGCCGCCGCGCACCAATTGCAAGCGCGACACCGCCAGCCAGCGCAAGTCCTGTCAGATACAATCCCAATCGAAACGAGAATGGTTGATATATAAAAACGACACGGTGTGTGCCAGCCGGAAGGTGCACCATGCGAAAAAAGTAGTTTGCCGTAACTATGGGTAATCGCCTTGAGCTGTTCAGCCAGGCTTGCCATCCCGGGGCTGCATAATCCGCGGCCACGCACCAGCTCGGCGCGGAACAGTGCGTTTCTATCTCCACCCGGTTGTCTTCATAGAGAATCACGCGGCTTCGATATGTTCCCTGGCTGACGCTTTTATTACTCACCATGCGCGGCCGGCCAAGAGCGTACGACGTCTCGTACGGGCTGAACGAATCCTGTTTCATTATCGCAAGAATCTCCTCCTCGGTTTCGAGGTAACTAATCTTCTGTGGAAAGTATGCGTACGAGAGATCGCCAGCGCTGGCCATGCCTTCAGGCTGCGGCTGTGCGCCAGATAGGCCGTACATATAGAGCGTCTGATGTCCTTTTGTGAGCATAGGGCGGTAGTAATTGTCAACAGCATTTCCCTCCGGCGCAAGCAGAAATCGTAAAAAGAAGAGCTGGCCCAAAGCAGGATTGGTGAATCCGAGCGCGCCCACGAGATCGAAGTACTTCTGATAGGCAATCGGGTGGTACCCATGGAGCGTGGAGATGCGGCGAACGATCATTCGATTCTTGAGGAGATTTTCGAGATCAAGCATTCGGACTGGAGGATCTTCCCCCTCCAGATAATCATCGCTCCAGGTATGATAGAGATAGCGGTGAAACGGCTCTACCTTCATTGGTCGGATAAAATGCCGATTGTTCAAGTAAAGATCAAGACTGCAAGCCAGCACAAACCCGCCGAGCACCATTACTTGGACTAGCGACTTTGGCCGTGCCATCGGTCTCTTGCGAGAAAGGTACTGATAGAGAGAGAGCAGGGCAATCACCACGCAGGCAAATGCAAGGCTATGTTTTGCACTCCACAGGACGTCAAGCCCGCGCTGATAGAAAAGCATTGTCGCCGGGGATGCAACCTTTAAGCCCTGCTCGAAACGCAGCTCTTTGACCACCCATATAAGTCCAAGGCAAAGCAATGTAGCTCCGGCCAACCCGAGGCTTATCCGTAAGAACCATGTTCGACGCTTGTGCGACCAGCTTTTGCTAAACACCTCTTCCAGACCCACTCCGCTCAAGTAAGCCAGCGAAATACTCATGACTATCATGATTGCGGCAGGCGAACGGAAGCGATTGAATCCGGGAAACCAATGGTACGCCATCCAGTACAGGGGTGAATGGCTTCCCATTGCCAGCAAAGCCGCTATAACGAAAAGGCCGGCAAAGAGAAAACGTTCACGACGCCGGCTCATAATCAACGCACACACTGCAAGCACCCATACCCCCATTCCTGCATAGTCGCTTACCAGTCGTTCACCCCATGCACCCCAATAGGGGCGAGATGTCCCAGCAAGCGAATCCCCGGTAAAGCGCGGCAGCACGGTTTCGATCATCTCCCATGGCGGATACGAGCTCTGAGTAGCGTCAGAATAGCTTACTCCCGTCGCGCGATTGGACTTTCCGGCCATTTCATATCCGGGAAGCATTTGCACGCTACTCCATGCTCCTGCGACAACGGCCATGAGAACAAGACCAGCGGCAGCAAAACCCAGATTTTTTACCTTCGTGCGGCCAGTCCTTTCGCCCATAGCCAACCAGATGCAGAACACCAGCCCTACCAGCAGGGTATAGAACGCAATCTGAACGTGGCCAGCCAACAGCTGCATTCCCAGAGCAAAACCTGCCAGCACAAAATTGCCCAGCCGACGTCGCTCCATTCCTTGCTTCAAAAACCCTAACACTGCAGGCATCCAGACGATTGCTTGAAACTTTTGGAGATGGCCAGGATAGGCTAGCGTGATAAAATGGCCACTGAGCAGAAACATCAGCCCGGCAAAGAAAGCGTATAGCCGCGCAAGACCCATGGTGCGGCAAAAGAAATACATGAAGCATGCGGCCAGGAAGGCATTTACACAATACTGCAGGTTAAATGCGAGGGGAAGGGGAATAAAAAGATGCAAAAGCTGAGTTGGGTAGAATAGACAGAATGCAAATGACCCGAGAAACGGGATGCCACCGAAAAGATGCGGGTGCCAGAGAGGCAGGATACCCTGCGACCAGATGGCCTCCCAGCCATACAGCGCAGTCAAATAGTCATGAGTTACAGTATCGGTGCCATAGAGCAGACATCTATTGTTCAGAACAGTGCGAAAGATAAAGGCACAAGCGACCGCATAGCAAAGAAGAATGAGAGTGGTGGCGCGATAAGTGCTCTGCAAAGATCGGACCGCCATCTCCTCCGGAGCTCCGCCTTCTGCATCCCATTGCATCATCCGCAGTGACAGCCACAGTCTATTATCCAGGTGAATCTGATGCGCAGCTAGAGAGTGAGGAGTCGCAACATCCGGCGTGCAAGGCTGAGGTTTCGCAACACCGGCTCAGCAGCATCTCCGATCTGAATTTTCCCTGCGCGTATCTGGCTTTCGACTCCCTGAAGGTTTTCAATTATCTGATGCAACTGTTCAACACCTAGATTCTGCCCTTCCATGTTGAGAAACTTTAGCAGATCTATAAAGAAATTGCATAGATTCACATTATCCGGGGCCTGTTTGATGAGCTGGCCAATCAGATTTTCTGCACCCGCAAGCGGGCTGACCTCAGGCACAAACGCGGGTTCGCCAAACACCCGTTCCTCGATCTCAGCGCTCTGCTCCGGGCTCAGGGGCTCGGCCAGATCGTAGACTGCTCCGGGGAGCGCGACCCGGCGAATATGCTCGGCGACTTGACACAAGGTATGAATGCTTGAAGCCGTGAGCAGGGGGAGCAGTGTTATGTTTTCCGCTAGCTGCATGATGTCCTGATCCAACTCATCCTGTAGCTTCGCTGCATCCGGCGAGTAGCCCTGTGCCAGCGCCTCTACAAAGCAACCCTCCTCAAGGAGCGTTGCATAATCCCAGCCATCCTTGGCAGCTGACTGCCGGAGAAGCGCTGAATTCGACACCTGCATTATGAGCGGAATATCTCTGCGCACCTTGCGGATACGCATGCGCCAGTACGCCATCGTGTTAGAGAAACGCTGCTGCTTCCAGCTAGTCCACTTTGTCACAGCCTGGCTTTGAGTGGCAAAGTCCAACGTCTCCAGATCAATCGTGAGTTCCGAGGCCACCTGGTTCTTACAGCTTGAACAGAAGCAAAATGCAGTTTTCGGATCGTCCCCAAGCGTAGGGAACGGAACAAAGTCAAACACCACACCAGAAACTGGATATCCTTCTGCCAGCTCGCACACCAGGTCGCCAATAAATCGGCGCACCGCAGGGTTGAACGGACACAAAAACACCAATTTGTCCATATTGCCCACGGGAACGAATGCCCCGGACTTATTGCGCATACCCCACCGTGGATACCTGCTTAAAATCGGCTTTGGGCGACGACGAATACGATCGGCTGCGCAGAGCGCCTCGACTACTACATAGACAAACATACCATGGCTCTGCGCCACATCAACGCACCTGGCTAACGGATCCCATCCGCGAAATCTGCGATCCTGCCTTGGCAAGCGATAGCTAGCCATTGCCTCGCTTGGGTAGGCCGTGAGACCACGCGAGAATACGCGAACCACAAGCAGATTGAACCCGGCTTCAGCACCACGCTCCACAGCCGACTCTACCTGCTCAGCGGACATCTTCGGGTGCAGGTGAAGAACGAGCCCTCGGGTCTCTGGCAGTAAAGAGGGGGCAACCTCAATCTGAACAGGTGACTGACTACCCGGTGTCACCGAATGGGTCATATGCTCGCCCTCCCTGGGCTCTAGCATAGCCGTCTGGCGGCTTATCCACGCGAATTTCTTCTTTACACAGCGTCCTGGAAAGGAGCAAAATATAACTCGCTTTTGCCCTAAGGGGTACCGCGAGTACGCATGATTTTTTGCGTCGAAAATAGATTATACACTATTCAGAACATAAAAGCATATAGGCTTGGCATCTCTACGAAATCCGGGCTACCTGTTGCGAACTGGGAATGGGGCCAAGATACGGACGGATTCGCTGTACACCACGCGTTAAGCGATTCCGCTGCACTTCCCACTGTGGGAAAACCGTACAATAGACGAAATGATCTACTGTGACAAAATCCCGTGTGTCATCTTCTCTGTAGCCGGACACAATGGAGATAGTGTGCAGAACAGCTTGGCGGATTTCAACGAAAAAACATTGCCTGGTCAGAAAACTAGCGATTAGCACATGAATGCACAAAAGGCACAACTTCACGTCGCCCTTGTCTGGCATATGCACCAACCTTACTACAAAGATCTTGCCAGCGGGGAGTACAAGATGCCGTGGGTTCGGCTTCACGGAGTCAAAGACTATCTGGACATGGCTCTGTTGCTCGACGAATTCCCGGGGGTTCATCTCACTTTCAATCTGGTGCCCAGTTTACTTGAGCAGCTGGAGGACTACGTTGAACACGACGCTGAGGATGAATGCCTGCGACTGTCACGCAAGCCAGCAGACGCCCTGACAACAGAGGACAAGATTACCCTGCTCATGAGATTCTTCAATGCAAATTACGAAACCATGATTAAGCCTCACTCCCGATACTACGAACTCTGCATGACCCGGGGATTGACAAAATCGGCTGATGAATTGCGCCGCGTGCTGAAATACATGTCAACAGAAGACTTCCGCGATCTCCAGGTCTGGTTCAACCTGGCCTGGATAGACCCGTATCTACGACAAAAGGATTCGTTCCTCACAGAGCTCGTGCAGAAGGGCCGTCAATACAGCGAGGCGGAGAAACTCGAGCTTCTGGCACACCAACAGAATTTGCTGAAACAGATTCTCCCAACATATCGTCGCCTTCAGGACAAGGGCCAGATTGAGATCAGCACGACTCCTTATTATCACCCAATTCTTCCGCTGATATATGATACCGAGATTGCGCGGCGCAGCTCTCCACAGTCCCAAATGCCAACCAGGCGCTTCCACTATCCCGAGGATGCCCGAGCACAAGTAGAGATGGCAGTGGCCTCCTACACCCAGCTCTTCGGTCAGCCGCCCCGAGGGATGTGGCCCGCAGAAGGTGCAGTGTGCGAAGAAATCGTACCGTTGTTCGCCAATGCTGGTATCACCTGGATTGCCACAGACCAAAATAACCTGGCTCGATCGCTACAAAATGCAACGCTGAAACGAGACCGCAAAGGACATCTGGACACTGCCTCAATGCGCTTGTTGTATCGCCCGTATCGATTTCGAAAAGACCAGAGCAGCGTCGCTATCCTGTTTCGCGATCAGTTCCTCTCCGATCTAATCGGATTTCAATATGCGCACTGGAAGCCCGAAGATGCAGCGCACGATCTTGTCAATCGGCTCTTGCACATTCAAGCCATGTTGCAACAAGATGGCCTCCCCTATCTTGTAACTATTATCCTGGATGGCGAAAATTGCTGGGAGCACTATCAGGACGACGGGCTTGAGTTCCTCAAGCATCTCTACGGCCAGCTCTCCAAATCCGAAGCACTACGCCCCACAACGCCATCGCTCTTCCTGGCGGATTACAAGATTGATCAGGAGCTGCAACGATTGCACGCTGGCTCGTGGATCAATCAGAACTTCTCAATCTGGATCGGACATCCAGAGCATAACAGATCGTGGGAGTACCTTGCGCATACACGCGAGGACATTCAACGCCACCTTGAGCGCTCAGGCAGCACACTCCCACCTGAGCAAATTACCCGTGCCAAGAAAATGCTTTATATTGCGGAGGGAAGTGATTGGAACTGGTGGTATGGCGACGAGCATTCCTCCGGTGTTGACGAGGAGTTCGACCTACTGTATCGTAGCCATCTTATGAATGCCTATACGGCCCTTGGCGTGCAGCCACCGGCTTATCTCAACGTATCGATCAAAAGCAAGGGTGAGATGGGACGTCTGCTGCCGCCACGCGCGTTTATCATGCCCAAACTCGATGGTCGTGACACGAATTATTACGAGTGGTTATTTGCCGGGCGCTATGATCCAGCTCTGGGAGGCGGCAGCATGCACCAGATGCGCCTGCTGGTCCGGCGTATTTATTACGGATTCGACTCGCGCATGGTCTACCTTCGCATTGATCCGGACCCGGCATTGTTCACACCCGAACAAGCAGAGCACAGCAATCTCGTGGTTATGATATTTGAGCCGCGCCTCCGGCGCTTTGAGTTTACCCTCCGCAATGCAACGGTTCAATGCTATGAGCAAAATGAAGACGGCGCCTGGGTCTTATCGCAACAGATTGTTCGGTTGGGGATTGATCACATCGTCGAGATGGCCATTGACATGCGCCACCTCGGTATACATCCAGGTGACCGCCTTGTGTTTCAGGTCATAGTCCAGCGGGATGCGCAGGAGGTCGAGCGCTGCCCACTCCGGAACCCTATCCTAATGGAAATCCCGGAGAAAGATTACGAAGAACGAATGTGGATGGTCTAAGGACGGCAATTGTAATGACAACAGCACCGCCATCACCGATAGATCAGTTTGAGGAAGTAAAGCAGCGCTACACTGACCAGGAGATTGCGCTGATTGACAGGGCGTACGCATTTGCCTCTGCCGCACACAAAGGCCAGCTGCGTATGTCCGGCACGCCTCATATCTACCATTGCCTCGAAGTTGCCATCATCCTCACCGAGTTGCACATGGATTTCGCCTCCATATGTGCAGGATTGCTCCACGACGTCCTGGAAGATACGGACACCGCATATGAAACCCTGAAGGCAGAGTTCCCATCGCCTATTCCAGAACTGGTTGAGAGCGTCACGAAAATTTCAACTCTTAGCTTTCGCTCTGCCCGAGAAGAACAGGTTGAGAACCTACGCAAGATGATCCTCGCTATGGCCATAGACATCCGGGTCATTATCATAAAGCTCAGCGATCGGCTGCATAACATGCGCACCCTTCAGTATCTTCCCCTGGACAAACAGCTCAGCATTTCACGCGATACACTGGACATTTACGCGCAACTGGCAAATCGCCTCGGGATGACCCGTATTAGATCGGAACTCGAAGATCTGGCCATGTCGTATTTCCATTCGGAAGCCTATCAGGAAATCACACAGAACGTTGACCGCAAAAAGGCGCAGCGCGACGTCCTGATTCAACGCTCGGTCGCTTATCTGCGCGACCACATGGAGCGGCATAATATTTCGGCAACTATTCAGGGCCGATCCAAGCATTTCTATAGCATCTTTCAAAAGATGCAGAAACAGCATCTGAGCTTCGACGAAATTTACGACCTCTCCGCCCTGCGGATCGTTACCGATACGCTTGAGCAGTGCTACGACATTCTTGGCCTTGTGCATTCGGTCTGGCGTCCGATTCCCGGCCGTTTTAAAGACTACATTGCCCTGCCGAAAGAAAATATGTATCAGTCAATTCATACTACCGTTGTCGGCCTTGGCGGCGAGATCACAGAAATTCAAATCCGCACTTCCGATATGCACAAAGTGGCGGAAGAAGGCATAGCGGCGCACTGGCTCTATAAAGAGGGGCGCACACAAGAGGAGGAGATTGACCAGAAGCTCCTCTGGCTGCGTCAGCTCACCGAGTGGATCAAGGACATCCGCGATCCCAGCGATTTTCTCAACGCCCTGAAAGAAGACGTATTTGCCGATATTGTGTTCTGCTTTAGCCCGAAGGGCGACGTAGTCGAGCTTCCCAGGGATTCAACGCCAATTGACTTTGCCTACCACATCCATACTGAGATCGGCGAGCACTGTATTGGCGCCCGGGTGAATAAGAAGTACGTCCCACTCAGATATACTTTGCACAATGGCGACATGGTAGAAATTATCACCTCCAAAACCGGGCACCCATCTCAGGATTGGCTGGATATTGTTAAGACAAGCCGCGCGCGCAATAAGATTCGCCACTATTTTAAATCCAAAAACTACGAGACGGACATCCAGCTGGGCAAAGATCTTCTCTGGAAGGCAATCAGGGCAAAAAATCTCACGATAACTCAGGCTGAGCTTCCCGATACGCTTGCACCGCATTTGCGCGCCTTTCGCGCTAACTCCTTCGAGGAACTGCTTGCAGAAATCGGCTTTGGAAGCGTAATCGCTGGCCAGGTGGTAGCGAAACTCACTCCGGAGCCGCAAAAGCCTGAGCCGGCCAAGCCCTCTCGGGCACGGCGGCGTAGCACGCCCGGAGTGGTGATCGCCGGAGTCCAGGACCCGCTTGTACGCTTTGCAGGCTGCTGTAGTCCAATTCCGGGTGATCCAATTGTCGGCTTTGTGACCCGCGGACGCGGAGTTTCTATACACAAGGAAGAATGCGCGAGCTTGCGGCAGATCATCGCCCAGTCGGGTCAAGATGAATCGCGCCTGATTCCGACACAGTGGGACGTCAACCAGCCAGCCTATAGCAAGGTTCTCGTAAAAGTGGTGTCGCGCGATCGCACAGGCCTGCTGAAAGATCTCACCAGCGTCATCTCTTCGATGAATCTGATGATCCTTGGCAGCCAATCGAAGAGCTATACCCAGAAGGGCCAGGCCATCCTCAAATTCCAGATCCTGGTTGAGAATGCCAACCAGATTAATGATCTCCTCAACCGGCTGAAGAATGTAAATGGCGTCATCTCGCTTACACGTACTCTTCGCCATAACTACTGAGCCTGATGCTGAAATCCTGCAGCAGCTGGCAATTCGGGTGGAAAACTGTGCCCAAAGCTCACCATAGCCAGTCCAGAACCGCAGCTACCTCCCTGCTTGTCTTTCTCTTCATCTACCTTATCCTCGCCTGCCTGTCTACTTTCCCTCTGCCGCTCCATCCCACTAGCTCCATGATTCAAGAGAAATTCTCAGGGTCGTTGCCCGAGGGCGACGTTATTTGTTTCCTTTGGGGTTTCTGGTGGGTGAAAACCGCCCTCCTGGATCTCCATACAACCCCTCTTTATACGTACTATCAGGCATATCCCAAGGGATACTCTCTCCTGTTCACACCGCTGAGTCTGTTCAACTGCGTGCTGAGTATTCCTCTCCAGCAATTCTGTTCTTTGATCACAATCTATAATATCTACTTGATCGCAATTCTGACACTAACGGCATTTTTCACGTTCCTGCTTGTGCGTGAGCTAGAAGGGAGCGTGTATGGGGCCTTCCTAGCGGGCTGTATTTTTTCCTTTTCCCCTTTTCATTTTGCGCAGATAGATCATCTTCACATCTTCAGCACCCACTGGATTCCACTAACACTGTGGCTCTTCATCAGGATGTTAAAGACCAAACAGCGGCGCTATGCAGTCTTCACTGCCCTGGCGTTTTTGGCCAACCTGTTCACCTCCTGGTATCACCTGGTGAGTCTCTCGTTCCTTCTGGCACTCTATCTTGGGTATCGGATTATTCAGGCGCGGAGCGAGGCCTTCCGTCTGCGGGAAAAGCGGCTGCGGCCGTTTTTCCTGGTCGGGACAGTCCTGTTGTTTGTCGCTCTCTCGTTCGATATCGCTGCTGTGCTGATGTTTCTTGCAGCCGTAGGAATTTATCTCGTCGTAATTCTGTATAGTCAGCGCCAGCACCCGTCCATGAACAAGCACCTGGTCAACTTCAGCCTGCTCATTGCCCTGACGATTCTCCCTGTGCTCCCCTACGCGGTCCCCTTGCTGAAACAATACGGTGACGAAGCACCATTTGAGGAGCGCACTCTGTCAGCCAAGACTTTCTATTCTGCTGATCCCTTGAGCTACCTGCTACCCACCGCTGCAGTGAGGTTTCTAGATAATAAGTTCCATTTCCTCACAGATGACTTATACGGCTTGAAAACAACGGATGAGTTTCAGAATTTTCCTGGGTGCACGGTTATGATTCTTCTGATTATCACACTGGTGACTCTTCGCCAGCGCACTACCGCGCGCTTCTGGTTAGTGGCTGGCATTGTGTTTTTCATCCTGTCGCTCGGCCTGGTGCTCAAGCTGAATGGCATAGTGCATGTCGGCTTTTTGCCGCCCAATGTGATTGTCCTGCCCGGTGTGCTGCTCCACATGCTTCCTATTACCGACGGCATCCGTGTCTTTTCGCGCTTCAGTGGCATTGTCCTTTTTGCCCTGGCGGTGTTTCTCGGATGCAATCTGCGAGGACTGTTCGAGACGCTACGTCTTACCCAATCGCGGTGCATCGCGCTGACTATAGTGATCGCCCTTGCGCTCTTCGCCGAGCGGCTGACAATTCCCCATCCACTGGTTCGGATTAACGTTCCGTCAGTATATTATCAATTGGCGAAGGTGCCTCACGAGGCGGTTTTTATGGAAATCGCCGGAGGCGATACGTCGAAGTTTTTCTACTTGCAAACCATTCACCGCCATCGCCTGGTTAACGCATTTTACACGAGCCTCGACAGGAGCACCGAGAAATTTTACAAGAACTCCCTTTTGCTCCGTATGCTCAACCCGGAGGACTCGTCCTCTCCTTTCCCCGCCATTCCCAGCGACAGTGTCAAGGAAATCGTGCTTGAAGAGATGACCTATCTCCAGGTAGACTATTTCATCATTCATAAATCCACAGTGACACAGAAAATGCTTGATTTTTGCCAGTTGCTCCTCGGACAGTACCTACGGATGTCCATCTGTTACGACGATCAGGACATTCGCATTTATGGCTATGTGCCACTCGAGAGCGTTGGAGATATTGGGACAGGCAGTTGAGTAAGAAGGACTCCGAGAAATAGGAGATAACCAGCGAAGGCTTTATGAGGCAAGCACGAGGAAAAGCAGAGAGCCGCCAATTTACTTCTCGCCTGTTGCTGCGGATTGGATTTGGCATCGTGGGCGTCGTGCTTTTTTCACAGCTTGTATTGCTGGGCATCAGACAGTTTCTCTCGGAAGTCTATACATACGAAAGTAAGCTAAAGATCAACACTCCGGCAGCCTATGAAGCAGAGCCGGCACTCCTCAAAGCCATCAAGTACAATCCGCACAACGGCTATGCGCATTACTTCCTCGGAGCGTTTTATCAACGTCAGGGACGCCTGGACGAGGCCAAGCGCGAGCTGCACCGCGCCCTGCAAACCATGGCACATCCTGCAACGCCGCTGCGGCTCCTGGCAGAGAATGCCTACTCTCGCCATGCATACGACGACGCAGTACGACATTTTCTCTCATCGCTCGCTATGAATCCAAAACCGAAGCACACGGCATCACTCGACTGGTATCTATTTGCCAAAGCCTGTGCTGTTGCGGGCAACATTCCCCAGGCTATCACGGCCATGAAGATGGCACAGCGCTATGGTGCGTCACAATCTGATCTACATCTGGTGCTTGGTGATTACTATTTACAATTGGGCAATTCCGCCCTTGCACTATTCGAATACCTTACAGATTACCTGCGACACCCAGAAGATGAGGCTGCTTTCGCCCGACTGATAAAGTTTGGCGAAAAGACTGGAGATTACACCCGGGCACTGGCGTTTTTTAAACGCCGCTACGATGCCGGACAACTCTCACCAGATGGTGTGGCGTTCTTAGGCCTGCTGTACTATCTAAAAAAAGACTATTCGCAGGCTCTTACCCTTCTGAACGAGGCCATTACTAGTAACCCCACAGAGGCACGCAACTACTACTTGCGTGGCGAAGTATATCGCGCATTGGGCAACACACAGCAGATGCGCGAGGACTACCAGGCCTATCTCCGGCTGGCTCCTGCAGCGCCAGAACGCGCCTATATCGAACAAGATCTGAAGTAGCCTGTACAGGCAGGCCCGCTGTTTTGTCTGCGACCGACGTATTAGACAAAAACCATGAAAAAGGTCAGCGCCCACAATCCCTCGCTGTTTTTCTCCCACTCGTCACTTGTTCCCCAGGCACTCGGCCGACTTGTCACGCTCGTCGGATTTGCCGCCCTGCTCGTTATTCCACTCGTGTTCCAGCCCCGGATGTACACCGCATATACGGATGTGAAGCAGGCAATGCTGGGATTTTTCGGTCTGCTCTGCTTGCTGCTCATCTTTGTCCATTTTCTGACATATGGTACGAAGAAAAGAAAGGTGCAACTCCGAATATTTCCGCTGCTACTCCTTGTCTATGCCGCCATTAATCTTCTTTCTCTCACAACAGCAGTGAATCTGGACGCAGGGCTATGGAACTGTGAAGTGATCCTGGCCTGCATGGTAATGGCGTTCTGGGCGTATCGCCAATCGGCACACCAAGAGTTTGCGCTTGAAATCGTTCATCTTCTCGCAGCCACGGTGATTGCTATCGCTCTGTACGGATTTCTGCAGTATAACGGAATTGACGTTGTCCTTCTTGAGCTGCAGAAATCTCCAGTCTCAACCATGGGGAATCTGAATTTCACGGCACAATACCTGATTGGAACGATTCCTCTGTTTGCGAGTGCCTTTGTGATTACCCGCCGCCTGAGGACGCGGCTGTTCTTCCTCCTTGCTTTGATCTCGGCAGTAGTGCATCTGTTTTTAACACAAAGCCGGGGCGGGCTGGTCGGCCTGGTTGTGAGCGCCCTGGTGTTCTCCATTCTCTATACCCGATATGCAATTAGCTCGCCTGCGCAGCATTTCCGCAATCTTTTGCGCAGAAAAGCCAAAAAACTTTTGATCGTGTGCGTGGGGAGCATTATCGTTGTGACCAGCTACTGCGTCCTTGATACCGGAAGAACAATAGAGCGGTTCGCCTCAATCTTCACAACGCGCAAAGAAACGAATATCTACCGTCTGCTCACGTGGCGGGATACGATGCGGATGGTGGCGCATCATCCGATATTGGGCGTCGGTGTTGGAAACTATCAATTTGTCTTTCCCCTCTACAAGAGCGAGCAACTCTGGCACCAACAGGATATTTTCGGTCGTACGCGCCAGGTGCGTACTCATAATGATTACCTGAATCTCCTGGCAGAGACCGGAGTGCTTGGACTTGCAAGTTTCCTAATAATTGTTGGACTCGTCGCAGTTCACTCACTGCGCCGGCTCAACTCCAAGCGCGGCTCGCCCTCGCAGCGAACAGTGCTGCAGGTCGGGCTCATCAGCGGCCTCAGTGCCACGCTCACTCAATCGCTTTTCGACTTTAACCTCTACAACCCGGCATCAGCCCTGCTCTTTTGGGTAAGTGTGGGTCTGCTGGCTGGCCTTGCCCGAACTGCGCACTCCGCAGGGTTCGAAAGTGCAACGGCTTTACATGGAGTTCGGCAAAGATCAGCCCTGTATCTTGTCCTCGGCAGTATCGGGCTGCTTGGCGTGATGTCGCTCTACTCAACGCTTGCATTTCGGCCATACGTCGCGAGCTATCACAATCAGCATGCGCGAGAGCGCTTTGAGCGCCGCAACTATACCGATGCCCTTAAGGCTCTCCAAAAAGCCATGGCCAATGACCGGAGAAATATTGACACCATCTCGCTACTGGCTGATACGTATCGCAATATGGAAAACTTTCATGAAGCGCGTGGATACTACGAGTACTGGCTGAGCCTGGAACCCAACTTCCCTCCAATTCATAATCGCCTCGGCCTCTGCTACGTACAGCTGGGTGACTATACCCGCGCTGTTGAATCTTTCCATACCGCTATCACCCTTAATCCGGTGCATGCGGCGGCGCTCAGTAACCTTGGCAACCTATACATGGCCGCTGAGCAGTATGAAAAAGCCGTTGAATATTTAGAGCGAGCCAGTGGAATCGAATCTGATGTCGCACGCAAGAATCGTCGCAATCATGCAGTTGCTCTTATGCACCTGAACAGGTATGACGAGGCGCTCAGCATCCTCAGCAAGATCAGTCATGATGAGCCGGACAACCTGGAGATTCTCAAGATGATGGTGACATGCTATCGCACCTCAGGAAACACGAAAGCCGCCGAAGCGTTAGAGCACAGGATAACAATTCTGACAAAAGTTCGTGAGCTGCGCAGCCGCGAGTAACGACACCATACATGCAAAAGCAACACACAGAGCACGTGCTAACCGCCTACCTATCCGGCGCTATTGAACATGCACCTGATGGCGGAAAGGGCTGGCGCACTACATTACGCGAGTTCATCACACACACGCTCGAACATCGAGTTTTCGATCCCACTACTGAAGAGTTCGACGTACTCACCGACGAAGAGAAACGCTTCTTCCGTGAATGGAAAGTAGAGAACACTGAACGCTTTGTGAGAGTTGTACGCCGCATATTGGATCGAGATATCACCTTTCTGCAGGAGCAGACCGACTATGTGATCTGCTACTGGGATAAGCATGTGATGCGCGGTGGGGGCACCCACGGCGAACTCACCGTGGCATATGTGAACAAAATTCCCGTCTACCTTGTGCTCGGCGTGCCGCTTCAAGACGTCAGTGGATGGATCGTTGGATGTGCAACACACATCTTTACTGATTTTTCCGATTTGAAAGAGTTTCTGCTACGCACGTATCAGAAAAAGTAAAGGAGAGCAATCGAACTGATGCTCAGCCGATCTCAGGCCGCCGAACCAGAAACCGGATCGCTGAAACGAATTTTCAGCCTCTTGGATAAGTACTACCCGGTTGCAGTGATTCTTATCTGCTCGATCTACGTAGCGCTGCCACTCGCCAGGCCAGGATTTTTTGAATCCCATGAATATCTCCACAATCTTGTACGGCTTGCTGAGGTGGACGATGCGTTGCACCATGGCCAGCTCTATGCCCGCTGGTTTCCCAATCTGAATGGTGGCTACGGATATCCGTTTCTGAACTACTACTCACCGCTGGCGTTTTATATCGGCGAACTCTTTCGCCTGGTTCATTTTTCCATCCCTATATGCGTGAAACTGGTTTTTGCACTCGCCATTGTGCTCGCCGGCCTTGGTATGTATCTCTTTGCGCGCCTCTATTTCTCAACTGCTGGGGCGTTGGTTGCAGCGGCGGCGTATCTGCTGGCGCCATACCACATTGTGAATATTTACGTGCGCGGCAACATTGCAGAGTTCACTGCAATGGGAATCCTACCATTTGTGTTCTGGGGATTAACCCGTTTGGCCCGAGAGCCGCGAATCCAGAACGTTCTCCTCTTCGCAATCTTATATGGGCTGCTCATCCTGGCCCATAATATCACGGCGCTGGCGGCATCAGTTCTACTGGCTGCGTTCGCCATATTTTTGATTCTCCGCAGAGAATCTCGGCACGTCACTATGGCAATTTGTGGCGGGTTCGTTATTGGCCTTGCCCTTAGCGCCTTTTACTGGCTACCCGCACTCGCCGAGATGAAATACGTAAAGATCACTGTGCTGACGCAAGACTACCTCAACTACTCGAACCACTTTGTCTATCCATGGCAGCTGATCGTGCCAGGCTGGGGCTACGGATTGAGCGAAAAGGGGCCGGCGGATGGAATGTCGTTTCAACTGGGCCTAGCCCACTGGGCCTTCATCGGAATCGCGCTCCTTGTCTGTGTGATCAAGCGTTTTCGCCAACAAGCCCGACACATAGGCACAACGATCTTCTTTCTCGTCTCACTCCTTGCGCTCATTTTCCTCATGCTGCCCTGCTGCAAAGCAATCTGGGATCATGCGCCACTGATTTCTTATATTCAGTTTCCCTGGCGGCTGCTGGGACTAGTGGCGCTGCTTAGCTCCTTCCTGGGAGGGCATGTTAGCACGCTCATTGCTTCACGTAGTGAAGCGCTCAAGCGGTGCATCTGCGCAGGAGTAGTCATCCTGGTCTTTTTACTATACGCTCCCTATTGTCGGCCTAATAAACATAGCCCACTCGTCCACGAGTATTGTGGCTTTAACACGCTGGCCAGTCAACAGGACGGGCCGGAGCATTTTATTAATACAACAGGCGAAGACTACATGCCCCGCGGCATTGCCGAGCTACCTCCAACGCTTTCCCACAAAGCACTCCTTGCCCGCGAAGGAGCGATAGACGCAATCCCACTCTATCTCAGTTCTGCGGAATATGTCTATCGGCTAAGGGTGCATACGGCTGCCTTGATTCATTGCCAGACGTTCTGGTTTAACGGATGGCAGGTGTATTTGAACGGAAGGCGCGTCGCTTCGCACTCGTCATCGCCGCATGGTTTGATTGAATTTTTTGCTCCTACCGGCCTATACAACTGCCGCATTGTCTTTCAGCATACCGCCGTGAGGGCCGCCGCCACCTGGATATCATTTCTCGCCCTCATAGTCATAGCTACGTTCGCAGGCATCCGTCTTTGCAAACACTCAAACCCAACACGGAGCCGTACAAAAGAATCTCCCAAGTTATGCTGAGCTTTAGAACTCTTTGAATATTTCGAGCACTAAAAAGCAATTGTTAGCCTTAGGCAAGGTCGTCGAGGCGATTTACCCGCCTTTGGCGCGGCGAATTTCGTTCACTTTAAGCCCTGAATGCAAACCCGCTTCGCGAGGCTTGCCCGCCTTAGGCGTGGCGAGCTGAACGAAATTCCCAGAGCTCTGGCTTTTCAGCTATGACCCCTTTGCCACATTGCCCTAAGGAGAATGTGGCCTTTTGGTTTTAGTCCGCCTCGGCGGACTCTTCTTTGCCCCCTGCTTTAGCTGGGGGGGGTAAAAGAAGAATTCTCAACTAGTGCGCTTCAGCGTGGCTTCTCGCAGTGGCTCAGGGCTCAGATTTCAATGGCTAAAGCCGCGGGTGGATAAGCGACGCTAAAGCGCCCTTCAGGGTGAAC
>CAZVVA010000019.1:0-27734 GCA_964630455.1 uncultured Candidatus Sumerlaeota bacterium | reverse complement strand
CAACACTGGGCGCAGGAGACGGAATTTCTTCTTTTGCAGGTGCCTGGGGTTCGGGTTGTGCGGCAAGAGGTGGAGGCTCCTCCTCAGGTGGGCGGATTCTTTGCGTTTCATCGGGAGCCTTCTCTGGGGCGCCAGGCAGACCTGCCGAGAGCAGCTCATCAATTCCCATATCAACGTCAACGCCACTGGTCAATTTTTCCTCCCCGCCGGTCTCTTCTGGTGTCGTTGGACCAAGATCAATGCCGTCCAGGGTGATCGAGCTATAGAGTGGCTCCTCCTCCTTTTTTTCTTCTTTCTCCTTGGCCTCTGATGGTGTTGGCTCGATCAGGACATCCGGCTCCATCTCAACGGGAGTGGTCTTTTCATCCTCTGCCGGTACCGGTGTCACTTTTTCGACCGGCTTTTCCTCTATTTTGCCTACGGGTATTTGAGGCGTCACCGGCTCCCTCTGATCCAGACTGACTGTATCAATTCTGATTTCTTCTTTCTCTGATGGGATCTCCGGAGCAGATTCTGGCTCGGGTGCAGGACGCGGCGCGGGTATTTGCTCATCAAGGATTTCAGGCATCGGTGTCGGCTCAGGAGGTGGCGTAGGCTCTTCCGCTCTTTTGGGTTTGGATGGTTCTTTACGAGCAATCTGTTCGCGCTTGGTCGGTGCAGTAACTTCCAGCGGAGCCTTTCCCTCGGCCAGCTCCATCGGAGGTTGCATGGTGAGTTCTTGCACCTGGCGTAGTAGTTCACGATCGCGCCGGCGCGACCGCAGCATGATAAAAATGGTAATCAGGATGAGAACCAGCAACAGTCCTGCAATGGCGTAGGTGATGTACTCCTGGCGAGATCTGCGCAAGTCATCAGCTCGGCGCTGTGTCTCGATCTTGCCACGCAGTCTACCAATGTTTTCAAGCGCATTGCGATGCTCAGAGCTGTTCATGTCAACCAGCATCTTCACGCTTTCCCATTTGGCAATGGCTGCCTCAAGGTTATCTTGCTGCTCGAGCTCCCTGGCGCTCTTCTTGGCGGCGGTAATCTCTTCCTCGCGCATTGAGTCGAGAAATTTATCTTGCCCCTCAAAGAGAATATTCTGTCTCAGATTCTTGATCACTCGTTCCTTCAAATCAATTTTGGGATTGAAGGGGTCTACTTCTCGAACTTGGGCAAGGTATGTCTCCGCGCGATCCCAGTTTTGCTCGTCCATTGCCTTTTCGACCTGGTCAAAAAGTCGGACGACCTGCAGTTGCGTACGGGCTTGCTCCTCGGTTTTTTCGCGGATTAACCGGACGATTTGTTTCTGACCCTGAGTGAGTTGCTCGAATCTTCTCTTAAGGTCAATGACCTCCTGTGCCAGCACATCACCGGAGCGGAGCACCTGCTCCAGCCGGATAGTTTCAATGACGCGCTCTTGTTCTTGTGGAGTAAGCTCCCGCCATTCCGCCCTGACAGTCTCCGGGATAATCGGCTGAGCCGGCGTTGCTCTGGGTTTGGCTGGCGTGGGGGGCGGGGTAATAGGAAACCGCTCCGCCACCTCCGCCACCCGGCTCGCTCGATACCCGTCTTGCGTCAGAACTGACGCGAGCTTCTTTGCCTCCAACTCAGTGGCAAACTGCATGACATAGACAATATAGCGATTCATGTCCTCTACAATATCAATACCTGCATAGCCGTCGCTTTCCAGCTGATCCTTCAGGTTTCGTGCATCGGGTTCCCGGCTAAACTCATTGACCATTACACGGAAATTCTCTTTGACCGTGGCACCGCCTCCCGCAGCCAGTTGTGCTGCGCCACCTGTCACCATAACGATGTCGCCGGGGCTGAGACCCTCCTCAATTAGAAACTGCTTTGCACGCTCGGCCTCATTGGTGGACAGGTAGTTACCCTGAAGCACGTTAACACCTCGATCGGCTTGAATCAGATGCACCGGCGCATAGCCCCACCCTTCAAGTTGCTTTTTCAACCGTTGCGCAATGGTCTCGTCCAGCCGCGTGCCGATGGTAATGCGGTAGGTCGCACCTGCTTCTTCAGAGGGAGGAGATGGTGTTGGAGCCGCTACAACCTCTGGCATCGGTTGCTCAGGAAGAGCTGCCGGCGGCGGGATTACCTGTACTTGCACAGGTGCACCAAGATTCTGGACAGTCACATTGTCGAAGAAGAGAAAGTTATCCCACTGACCAATACCGCCAGTGCCGCGGGAGAACTCAGCGTCTGTAGCGCTGATCGAAACGGCTCCGGCGTAACTGAGCGAAATCTGGCTTCCCTTGAAACTCAGCACGAAGCGCTTGCTATCCGCAGGCGACTTTCCTCTTTCAATTTGAGGGATAGTGATCCCGCCCACGCCGTCCACTGCTTTCGCCAGCATGATGCGATTGCCAGCGCTGACCTTTTCAATAGTCAGCACGCGCTTACCCTGATAGGTCTCCAGGTAGCCTTCATAGTGGTTGTTTGGGTCTTGCCAGCGGCCAACGAGGATGGTTTTCCCATTGGCCTGGGGCGTGAGCATCCAGGCATCTGCTTGCACCTGATAATCAGTCCAGTCTGCCGCGCCGGGAACATTGATCAGAGCGTAGGAATAGGTTCCCAAGATATCGTCCCCATTGCCGGTGGCAAACTGCCCATTCTGAATATACCAGAAGGCAACAGCCGGGGCATTCAACGTTACCCAATGCTGGGGTTTGCTGCCATCCATCCCCGTGAAGGTATCGGAGAAAAGTATCTGGGCCTGTGCCATGCCAGCGATCAGAAACACGGCTAGTACAGAAATGATACATAAGAACTTTTTCATTCTAAAAATCCCCTTTCGAATTTATCTTTACATAAGACTATGTTCAAATCAGCTTGATGTCAACATCCAAAAGATGCCCCAACGGGTTGTGAATAGGCACGTTGTTGCAGGCTTTTCAATAAAGGCAATTAAAGTGAAAGTATATTTTTTTACAGTCCTGAGAGTCAAGCAAAAAAGACGCCTTTGTTCTATCATACTAGGTAGGACTGATTGTGGGGAATAAGAAAATGAACTGTTGGTAAGTTCCTGTAGATACTTGAGTTGAATTACAAAGCGATTCCAGTTGGGGCGCCGATGGTGAAAAACGTTGAGGACATTAAGAGTCGGCGAATGGAGCTATGAATAACCAGTTGGCATTTAACTGCCCATGCAAGGAGTGTGTGATAAGACGGCCCAGCAGCTTTGTCCGAGGTACTGATAAAATGGAGGTCTTTGGGTAAAGTTTTCCGGATAGGGATCGTCTGTCACTAAGCTTGAACGCATTGCCTAATGCCAGCCCAAGAGCGCAACGGGAATGCTGTTCCTGTGCGGTGGATCCTGCGACGATTATCATGCGCGGTAGAACTTGAGCTCGACGTGCGGTGAGCACAGGTCCTGTGCGGCCAGGAGTTCCTGGAAGCGTCTGATGCCCTTGAGTTCGCACTCGCCGAGGTTGTATTGCATGTTTCGGCTAAGGTAGCGGTAACAGACTGATTCAGGAATGTTCAGGTGCTGGCTTTCTGCGCGCGCAATTTCTGCAAGGTGTTTCAGGCCGTCCTGTTTACTTCGCACGAGCACGCGGTCAAGACCCCGCAGATGCTGATTTTCTCGCACTGCCCAGAAGGCAAATACGAATGGAAGACCAGTAAACTGGTGCCATGCCTCGCCGAGGTCATAGCGGTACGGAAACGGTTCTTGCACCTGCATGGCAGTGTTGCCAATGATGAGAAACGCGTCGCAGGAACTCTTCTTGGAAAGCGGAAAGCAGGAGATCGGCTCTTCGGAAAGCGTTAGTGCCGGACTGATTTGAAAGTGCTCGTGCAGTAGCACGCGGAACAAGGCAATGGAGCTCAACGAGCTGCGATCAAGCAGCACTGAGCGAATCTGTTCCACTGGCGCCTTTGAGAAAAGCACTACGCTCCGCGCTTCACCCTTGCAGGCAATCGAGATGCCGGGCACAATGTTATAGCGGGGATGATGCAAGTATGCGGCCACCGGGATAATGCCCACGTTAACCTGGCCAGCATCGAGCATAGTCGTAAGGTCACGAGGCACTGCCGTTATGACCTCAAGGCCAGGCGCCAGAGCTTCAATGTTCCAGATCAGTGGCTTGACGTTCAGATAAGGCACCACACCGAGGTGCAGGCCAGCGTGTGGTTTGGGTTTAACATGGGTGTTCATAGGTGGTTTTTGTCATTAAACAACGCGAATTCGTTTGATACCGACGTTCTGCCGCGGGACAGAACCGGTTCTGCGTGTCTTCCCTAAAAGCTGTCAACCGTTTCCCTATCCCGAGATAGCACGGGCGTCGCGTCACGGTGTTTGTGCTTCCCGTTGTCGTTCCTTTGCCTGATCGAGAACCCCTTTTAGCTTTTCCAGATTCTTAATGGCTTCAGTATTGGTCGGATCTATGTCGAGAGCGTATTTCCACTCCTTGCGAGCAAGCTCAAATTGCCCCAGATTTGCATAGGCTGACCCCAGGTTTATGTGGTACTTAGGATCCTGCGATTTGAAGCGGATGGCTGTTTTAAAATATTCCGCAGCCTCGTGATAATCGCCGCTGAATGCATACGTCAGGCCAATGCCGTAATAAAAGACGTCGAGATATTTCCAGTTGCGCGGATATTGGTTAAGCCCTTCCCTGTAGAGCCGCCGCGCCTCCAGATAATTCGGCTCTTTTGCCTCAATCAGCAGGGTGGCAAGATTAACGTAGGCTTCATAATAGGCGGGATCTTTCCGCACAGTCAGGTAGTAGGACTCAATTGCCTTCTGCTCGTAAGAGGCGGCATGGTCGAGGTAGCGCTTGGATTGGCTGAATTTACCCTGTTCTTTCAACACGTTGCCCTTCTTCAGCGCCTCCTTCCGTTTATCAGCATATGAGTGCGCCAGGCCGTAGTACGCATCGTTGTTTGTCGGTGCAACATGCATGACCGTTTTCCAGAATGCCACTTCATCCTTCCAGTCGCGATTCCTGACGGCCGAGCGCAGTGCGTAGAGCAATACCAGGCATACGAAGATAGCCCACGCGAACTGCGCGGCTACGCGTTTTGGCCTGGCCCTGGTGCCGTACCTCTCTACTCCTCTTGCCAGTAGTCCGCCAACCACGGCACAGAACCCAATTGACGGTAAGTAAAGAAATCGCTCGGCCATGATATCGCCAAAGGGAATAATATTCGACACGGGAAGCAGCGTGATAAGAAACCAGAGCAGAGCAATGGCCAGCGGGTGGCGCCGAGCTGCAGCGTATATAGTTAGCCCCAGGTACCCAATGACAGTTGCCAGGCCGATAAGCACCCATAACGACAGAATTGTCTTCGGCGCCTCAATGAAGTATTGGTCGAACAGCAGAATAGGGAAGTTATAATCTGCATTGAGCGTGAGCGGAAAAATCAAGAGCTTCATGTAGAGGGAAAAAACAATTGGCATTGCGGTAATAAACTGAATGCCAGGCCGCTGCGCAAAGTATGCCATGTCTTTGCGGATGCCAATTTCCTCGACTACCCATACGCGGATAGTCATGTAGAGAATTGCAACTGCGAGGTAAGGGAGGTACGTGTGCACGTATGCTACAATGCGAGAGGGGAAGATGCGGCTCTGGAGTGAATTTTCTTTGCGCATATTCTCCAGCATGATCAGGACGAGCGGAAGGACTATCGCTGTCTCTTTGCTCAGGAGAGCGCAGAAGAAGCATGCAAGGGAAAGGAGTGTGGGTGTAGACGTATAGGTCTCACCCGGGGTGCGTCGCAGGTAGAAGAGAATCGCCAGAAGAAAGAAAAGGGCACAGAGCGATTCAGCACGGCCTACAATTGAGGCCACCACCTCCACGTGCACCGGATGCACGGCGAAAATGGCTGCGGCAAAAAAGGGAAGGTAGCGCGACGGATACAGCCGCTTGATAAGAACATAGATCAAGACACATACGCCGAAATGAATGAGCAGATTAGTGATATGAAATGGCAGGGTGCTAACTTCTGGTGGGAAACCATACAGTGCAAATGGACTTTCTCGCAGCCCAATGGCGCGATCCAGCATAAACGAAAGCTCCGCCAGCGGCCGATAGAGCGACAGGTCGGGCATATGGGGTGGGAATGGCTTGGTAAAGATCTCTTTCAGGTACTTGAGATCAGTAATATATTTATTCTCGGCGATATACGGCCGATCGTCGAAGGTGAACTCGTTGGTGAGGGAATTGGCAAAGGTCAGCAGCACGAGCAGCGCGAGGAAGGCTATTGCGTACCTGTCAGCAAGCCAGTGCCGAGGGCTTCCTGCAGCATCAGGTGCAGTTTTCTGGCTGGTGCGCTGATTTTTTTTACGTGCCACCGAGTCTTTCCTCCTCCTTTCACTTGCTGGCCGGTGGTTTGCGTTGGCCGAAGAAACTCAGATGGTCTGGTGCAATAAATAGGAGCAGTATTTTCTCAATCGCGAAGGTGAGATTTCGCACCAGGGATGCGATTCCCCGTCGTTTCCCGCAGGCATAGTAGACAAGCTGTTCCAATTCAAAGTAGAGCATCAGCTCGCTGTATTCCATGCTAGGCTGAAAGAACGACCGCATAGCATCCACTACCCGAATAATTCCCACGTCTTCTAAGACAGAAGGGCATTGAAACACAGGGGGAATTGGTACGCGCGCATAGCGCCGTTCGATTCTTGGGATCAGCACACGTGCGCAGGCGTCAATGATTGCACTGACCATGCGCGAATTGCCGACATGCTCGTAGGCAAGCAGGTGGCCGTCGGGGCGCAAAGTCTGGCATAGCCTCTCCAGCGCAGCGTGTGGATCATGGAAATGATGCAAGGCATCTTTGGAGAGAAGCAGGTCAAAGCAGCTGGAACGAAACGGAGGGTACATGGGGTCGGCACAGACGTATTGAATTTCCTGGGCGACCGTGGAGGCATGGTTTGCCGCAACCGAAAGTGCGCCATGGCTGATGTCCATGCCAACGACGTCAATCCCCTGATACGCGGCTTCCAGTCCAAACTGCCCGGCACCGCATCCTATGTCCAGAGCGCGCTTGCCGCGAAA
This sequence comes from uncultured Candidatus Sumerlaeota bacterium, assembly GCA_964630455.1. GTDB lineage: Bacteria > Sumerlaeota > Sumerlaeia > MWCT01 > JAUWMI01 > JAUWMI01. Next base: position 20,736 of record CAZVVA010000019.1, on the reverse strand, counting down.
TTGAGCAAGCGGGCCAAACATCTTCTTTCCAAGATGGTCGGGCCAGACCCCGTAGCGGCGCGTCCTGTCGCGTTCGTCAGGTTCAAGCACTCCGTACATGTAGTACGCTGGATGTGTGCCTTTCTGGCGGATGTCCAGAATTGATTTATCACCAATGGCAGCGTAGGCGTGAAAGAATTCTCCCCAGTAATGCGCCTCCTCGTGCGTGTGCTGTTCTTCTGCTGTGCGCGCCACGCTCTGGCGATTAGCCAGGTTGAGTGGAAAGCCTTCGCGGAGGATCGCATGGGGGATGGCTGCTTCATACTTACGCAGCAGCGCCAGTTCTTCACGTTCGTTGCGCAGCCCGTCTGGCACCAGCACGGGAATCCCATTGATTACCGGAAACCAGCGATGGCAAGCGGGACACGAGAGAATGGCATCTTGGATCACCACAGAGTTGCACGCCGTGCAGGGGAGCTGATTCGCTGTTTGCTCCGCACCAATGGGCTTGTTCTGGTGTGCGCAGTATGTTGAGCAAGGAGCAATGAAGACGTTTTTACCAGGCGGTCGCGTGGAAGACTTTAGACGAATAAGGTCCAGAGGAACCGCGCAGTCCAGCGGACATGCCAGGATGTCGAGGAGGCGCAATCGCACATCCTACCTCCTCAGCAGGCTAGAGAGTAAGCGTCGCATTGTGAGTGCAAGGCGAATGAGGCGCGATCCTCTGAGCGTGGCGAGTTCCGATTGCTGGCGTGCAATCTCTGCCTCGCGCTTTGCACGGATGTGCGTGAGCTGGCGCAATTGCCCCACGTAGTTGATCTCCCTGGCCAACTGGCGGAATTTCAGGTAGAATTCGTAGAACGTCTCGGGTGAGACCTGCTCGCACAGGTACGGATAGCGCTTCAGATCGAAGTTATCAGAATCAAATCCCAGTCGGCTCCAATCCATGTTCTCACTCACTATGCCCTTCTTGCGGGCTTCTTCCCAGACCGTGGTTCCGGGAAGCGCGAGTAGCGGCCCCATGGACACGCGATCCAGGCTGTCCTTGTTCCGCTCAACAAATCGAAAGGTTTCCATCATATCGTCCATGGTTTCCGGTGGAGCACCAATAATCAGATTTGCGCCGATAGAGATTCCATGCGGACTGAGCAGATCAATAGCCGTCTGATTGTGTTCCGGAGTTGCATTGTTCTTATTGTAGTGGGTAAGAATTTTTTGGGTGTTCGCCTCGAATCCGAAGTCAATTGAGTTAAAATGCGACTCGTGGAAGAGCTGCGAGAGCTCTTCGTTTATCAAATCTACGCGGCCGTAGGAGCGAAATGTGACGTCCTGGTGTAGTCGGCGTTCCTTGATTAGCCGGCAGATTTCTCTAAACCGCTTCAGATGACCGATAAAGAGATCGTCGAAAAAGTAGATCTCTTCAGGATTGTATTTGTTGCGCAGGAATTCAATCTCCTTTACCACGTACTCGGCAGAGAAATAACGAAATCTTCGCCAGTGGAGCGCCGACGCGCAGAACGAACAATTGTACGGACAGCCCCGCGACGTGATCAGGTGCGCCTGTTCTGCATAGGGCACTTTCCACCGGTCACCCAGTACATCACGGTCAGGGTAAGGCAGAACGTCAAGATCTGGAATCAGCTCCCGGAGGGCTGTGACGCGCACACCGCTGTTTTCGTGAAAGCAGATGCCCGGGATTTTTGCTAGGTCAGTTGGGGTTGGTGAGCAATCGTGATAAAGGCGAACCAGCTCAGTAAATGTAAGTTCGCCTTCTCCGATCATGCCAACGTCAAACATGGTGGGCAGTGTGTGCGGCAGCGAGGTGATGTGAATCCCGCCAACGATGATGGGAATTCTCAGCTCGTCCTTGACGCGTTGTGCAATTTCTACAGCCGAGTTGAAATTCTCCGTCGCTGAAGAAATGCCCACAAGGTCTGGTTTCGCTGCCAGAACCTCGTCAACCGTATCATTATAAGTCACCTCGGCAAACCAGTACTTTTGTTTCAGATACGCTGCCAGGTATCCAATACCCAGTGGCGGCAAGGACGACTGATACGGAATCGCCGGATTGTACGCTCTGATAAATGCAATTCGCATGACCTGTCACTCGCTGAGTGAGTGAAACACGCGTTTCGAAAAACGTTTAGACTATACTCAGCCGTCTCGCGAAAGTGCAATACAAAATTTTGCTGGCAAGTCTAAAGGGGTTACGTAAAAGAGCTCATGCAAAGCCGCCAAGTCGCCAAGTGAGTACGGTGGCCAATGTTACATTGTGCTTTTCTTTGCGTCTTTGCGTGAGGTATAGCGGAAAACGAGGACAGGGAAAAGCCGGGCAAAGCGGAGAGAACCATTTCAGCATTGACTTCGACTGGTGAAAAACAGTACGTAGGAGAAAAACGCATTGCGCCTAATCGTATGCAACAACCGCTAACCCACATTCGATCGTTTTTCACATCTCACCGCAATGTCCTGCTTATTCTGGTGATCGCCTCCGCAGGTATCCTTCTCGTGCATGGGAGAGCGATCACGCGTTTTCTCCAGGTAGAAGATCCTATCGTACAGATCTATATAGATGATTTTCGCACTCAAGATCAGCGGGTACGAAATGACGCTATAGAATTTACCGGTGCATGGCAGGGATTTGACAAAGGATTGCTGCTCGCCTCAGGCGAAGAAGGCAGCATCACGTACCGGTTCAGTAAAGCGCCCGAAAGGGTGCCGGTTTACTGTCGGCTGTGGTTTCGGCGCATTGAGGGCATTGAGAACAGCCTGACGTGTGTGGCAGGAGAAGAGACGTTTCGGCTGAAGAACACCGACTTTCACGGCCAGCGCGTTTATCTCACAAGATCAGTGGCTGATAGCGCGTCGTTCGATCTCACCCTGAGCGCGGCCATTGATCCGGACGTGAAAAGCATTCCTGCACCGCTGCTAAACAAGATTGAAGTCCACATCTTCAGCCCAGAGGCTGCCAACCTGGTGCGCGTTCCTTCGCTCCTGGCGCTTCTGCTTCTTCCTTTTCTGTGCTACGCGCTGTTGCAGCGCTCCCTGAAACGAGACGATCTTTCCCTGGTGATTGCGCTGTGCATATACGGAGGCGCACTGCTTGCAAGCAGACTGACTGGCGGTGTGCTGGCGTATCTCGGTTGGCTTTATGCCGCGCTGCTCGTTCTTTTCTGGCTGGATGTGCTGCGGCGTCGTGAATATGACCGGGCGAGGAATGCTCTTTTTGCCTTCACAGTGTTTGCCATAGTGCTGCTCGCATTTTCACTTCGCTGGAATCTCATGGTAGAAAAGGCAGGTCATCTGCTTGATCCGGATGCCCGTGGTTACTACGCCATTGCGACGACATCGCCTGGGCTGTTTCAGACCGCTTGCGACATCCCACCATTTGTGCGCGAGCCATTTTTCATATGGGCGATTGAAATTTTCTACTTCTTTACTCCACATACGGAGACCAGTCTTCGCTTTTTCACTCTGCTTCTTTCGCTTGGCGCACTTGTGGGGGGCGCCTATTTCGGCCGGGCAATATGCAACGCGTTTGTCGGGCTGGTGGTTGCGTTTTTAATGGCGATCAATAGCAATCTTATTTTCATGAGTGTGCGCGGACTGCGGCTCGAGCTATATATTCTGGTGATCCTGGCGTTTGCCGCCTGCCTGATGTTTTGGCGTCCCAAGACCCATGGTGGATTTTCACTGGTAGGGATTATCACGGGAATTCTGCACCTGAGCCGCATTACATCGCTCAGCTTCACTGTTTTCCTGCTTCCAATTGTAGGAGTTATCAGGCGGTGGAAAGCCATGCGCGTTATGCTGGCACTTGGCATCGGGCTGGTCCTGCTGACTCCGCATCTCGTGTTTAACTATTCTTATGACGATTCCAGCGATCCATTCTTTTCAGGCAACATCCATGCGCGCTTTTACCGCAACATCGAATTTCAAGGTCAGCAAGGCTTTCCGTCAGTGGACGCCGTGCGTGCTAATCCCTACACTGGCCCACCAATTACCACGTTTAAATACCTCTTTGGCCTGCATACAATTCCTGAGGTGGCCTATGCGAGTCTGCGCGGCTTTGTGCGCATCTTCTTTACAGCTTACGCGAAAGGGATCTTGCTCGAAGGCAACGTGGTGCTGTTTGCCCTTTACCTGGTGGGCCTGGTCAGTCTCCTGTGCTCGCCCTCACGGATGCTCTTGCTCATAATGTTTTTCGTAGAGATGCCGATACTATTCATTGCAGGCAGGGCGGTGGACTGGCGATTGGTGGCGCACATCGCACCATTTGTATACTGCTGTGTAGGTATGGGGCTTTATACGGTAGCCCGCGGGTGGTGGCAGCTCATTGCGCGTGGCCGGCGCCAGCAGGCAGAGGAATAGGTAGCCTCAACACGCCAAGTGGCCTTGAATAGAGAAAAAGATATTATTTTGGTTGGCGTTTTGTAGAGGCACGCCGCGGCGTGCCCCTATGCAAAAAATGGTGCTTGACATGGGGCGGCACCTTGCAATAGATCAGGCTTATCGAAGCATGGGCATCAGATTCAAAGATGTTAGGCGAATTGGCATCCCCAAATAAATAAAGAAAAGAAAGGAGCTAACTATGCGTAGAGCCGGCATATACTTGCTGGTGTTGGGAGTCGCCGCAGTAGTTTTCACAGGGTGTGCTGCAGGATTGGGCAGCGGGTTAACTTCGGTACCTATGCCTATGTTATTTGCCGATTATAAGGTACCATGCAACAGGATACAAGCCCCTGAGGGTGAAGTTGCTACTGCCTCCAAAGTTGGAGAAGCGGAGGCTATTAATGTTCTCGGCATCGTAGCAGTCGGTGACGCCAGCATTCAGAGCGCTATGAAATCTGGTCAGATTACTAAAATTCACCATGTGGATTGCCATGTTTATGGTATCCTGGGGATCTTTACTCAAGTAACCATGCTCGTGTATGGAGAATAGGGGAAAAGCCGATTTTCGGCGGGTGCCAATTGCCTAAAATTTCATGGGGGCAGGTTTGAAGCCTGCCCCTTACTATTTACATCCACTGCATAATTGTGATGACAAATGTCGGGCCAATGCATGAATTGCCCCAGTCAAATTGTAGGGGCGGGGTAACCACGCCTGAGGCGGGTAAACCCCGCCCCTACTGCATTAATTGCGCAGTTTTTTCACGAAAAAGCGGCTTTTAATCCTCTAGGGGGTTGGGGGAGTAGATGAAGGTTGGGCTTCTTGCGGCTTCTTGCGTTCGCGTGCCAGCTGATCGGCTGCGAGTTTGCGAAACATGCTGGCCTGGGGATTACCCGGATCAATCTGCATGACTGCATCCCATTGTTCAATTGCCTTTTCGTAGTTGCCTTCGGTATAGAATTCCATTGCGCGTATGCGATGACTGGCAATCTTGCGCGACTGCTCGTCTTGTGCCTTTTCCTCCAGCCGTTCTTTCTGAACCGCGGTCTGATGCCGCGCCAGCGTATCCAGTGCCTTGACGACAACAGAATCCATGGCCGGCCCTTCGCGCTGGATTTTAGTCAGAAGCTCCTTTTTGTATTCAACGGCAATGCTGAGCAGAATGGCGGCCCTCACGTTCAAGGGATCAAGCTCCAGGACGTGCACCCAGCGGTCAATGGCCTCGTCGTAGTGATTCTCATTGAAGGCCTTCAGGCCTTTAATATAGTTTTCGTCAACCATGCGCTGCTGGATTAACACCATGCGCTGATCATCATTCAGATTCATAAACGCACGCTCGAGCTGGCGCAGGGGGATTGAGCTCGTAATCTTGTTGCCCTGGGAGTCGTATAGAAGCGGGCCAAGATACTCTTCCGACTCTTTCATTACAATCCGATCCTTGAATCGCTCCCAGAACTCAATGCGTTTTCGCGGGGTATCGAGCTCGGGATTAGCGGCAATAATTTCTTCGATCATTTGCCACGTCTGGGTGTCGGACGGGATTGTGACCAGAGCCGCAAAGCGTGGTTCAAAAGGATTCTGAAGGGGAACTCCCCAGATATATTTGAGCAGTTGAAATATAACAAAATCGCCATCAGTGCAAAATTTGATGCTGTCAGAGGGGAGCTGGGAACCGGTTGAGCTTTGTCGAGATGCGGCGTCTTGCTTTGGTGCGGTCTCAGGTCCCCAGAAACCCACGGTCACTTCGCCCGTGCTCTGGTCAGCAACAACGCCCAAGCGGTTGGGTTCCGAAACCTGTAGCGATTTGGCGAGGAACGTGCGGGCTGTTTCGAAGACGAGGTTCATCTGCTCCGCTTTTTCCCGTGTCTTTTTGCCATCCAGGTTGCGCACTACGATCAGCACATAGTTTGTTGTCTCGGTAATCTGAATCACATGGCGCTTAATGGTATACTTCACCAGGAACGAGTCAGACCCTCCATGGTCAATCCAATCCCGGTAAAGCACGGCCCAGTTTTGCAGGGGAATCAGTTTGTCTGAAAGCTCTGGAAGGATAAACTCGCGATTGAGCACCCGAGAAATCCACTGTGCGGCTTCTGCCCTTTGCTCAGGTGTGGCAGAGCCAAGGTGATTCTCGATTTCTGGTTTCTTTGGCCAGCTCAACTGCTGAAATGCCCATTGAGGCACTGCCATGCGGATAAGTGCTTCATGGTCCAGATCGCCAATGATGGCAGGAACAGGCAAATTAAGGTTCAGATCTTCGGGCAGTGTATATGAGGGAGAGCCGCCAGCGGGCGGTTTTGTCTCCTGTGCACCTGCTATTACAATGCACAGAATCAGGCTACCTACTACCATTATCATTGCCTGATGAAAACGGGGGAAAATTCTCGGTTCCATGATTGTCTCACTACTCCTTGTAAAATTCTTCAACCTTATCTCTTAGCCAGGGCGCTTTAGTTTGGCTTGAGCTGCCGCCGGCATTTTTCACATTGCCAGTATAAAAACTTATGATTGTATTAAAGGGATTCGGGGGCACCAGGTCAAGTTCTAACGTACTCATACATCCCTGACGGGGCGAAAATTTCCATTTAGCAACAAGGGGCAAATTCTCCCTGAGGTTCATCAAAGACTCTCACAGAAACCCAAGGCCACGGAGATCTTCAAAAGAAGGAATCTCTCTTTGGATGAATCCCTATCACTCAGCCGCATCATCCGACTATTACTTCCTCTCGCCTAGGCGAGAGGATCAAGGTTTACCCGCCTCAGGCGAGGTGAGGTTGGAAATGCGCCTTGTGCGCAGGGACTAGCGCCCTACGGCTTTTTGCCCTTTGAGAATCTCTGTGGCTATATCGAATGTATCATAGATTGTGGAGGGTGGGCATACGCCCGTAATTGTTTTTCTTTCCGTAGGGGCAGGGTTCATCCCTGCCCTTGTTTCTGTAGGGGCGTATTGCAATACGCCCCTACAATTCTCTGTGCCTCAGTGTCTCTGTGGCGATTTTATCCGAAATTAATCATCGAGGGGGGAAGGTATGTCAGACCAGGTCGACTGAGAGGATGCGTTACCAGTAAAGGGTCCAGTTTTTTGCAGCGGTGGAGAGCTCAGTAGGTGGAGGGAAAAAGGCAAGCTCTGCTACGGTATTGCTGAGGGGGACGTCTTTTCCAGAGAGATAGGTCAGCGAGCCATCTTCACCCACCTCAAAGACGCTCAGGATTGCAGCTGGATATCCGCCATAGTAGTGGTGGGCAACGACCAGGAACCTGCCATCAGGGGTGACGGCAAGGGCCTGCGCCAGGTCAAAACCACTAAGGCGTGTGATGGCAGTGATGGTACCAGAGGTAGAGAGGTCAAAGCTGTTGACATTGTTAAGGTCAAGGGAAATGATAAAAAGAAAGCGGTCATCAGGACTGACTGCCGCTCTGTAGGGATTTGCAATACCAAATTCAAGGTATAACTCGTGATCTTGAGTGACGGTCAGGCTACCGTCATCTTCCACATGGAAGATCGTAAGGTAACCCGCATTGAGCCGAATTATAAACCGTCCGTCCGACGTCTGTGTCGTGTACAGACCGCCCAAACGACCTGGGGGCGTGGGGAAAATGGTAACAGGGCCGGAGATTATGCCGGTGGCTTCGTCGTATTGCATCCGGCGAATTGTATTAAAGAACTCACTGTAGTAAATGTACCCCAGCTCCGGCACAAACGTGGCAAAGTCTCCTATTGCTTCGCTATCCATATATTCCGAGAGCATAGTCGCCTGCAGCGTTACCGGATTCAGCTGCCACACGCGAATCGGCAAAGTACTGACGATACAACGGTATGGCACGGATGTCCAGACTACGGGAGATGTGAAAGAGGCGGGTAGATTGTAGGGTGACTCTACAAAGCTATCCCCTTCAATCCGGTACCATTTATGGATCCCTGTGGGAAGAAAGTAAGTATTGTTGCCAAGGAGAATATTGCCAGTTGGGTCAATGCTTAATAAACCAGTCGCCTGATTAAATGAGTTTCCGAGAGCAATATTTCCGTCTGCGTCGAGTGTAAAAAACTGATTAGGGAGCCAATCAATGTAATTTATCGCGCCTTTGTATGCTGGTTCTCCTGGAAAAGCAATGAGACTTAAGTTGAACACAAGCCAGATAAAACATAGGCGGAGGACTTTATTTCCCCCGCCTACTATTTGCACTACATTTATCACGGGTCTACCTGCTTAAAGATAATTGTGGGGACAAGGTCACCCTGGTCGCGAATCCAATCATTAAGTTCATCGTCCCACACACGCCACTCCCCATCACCGTTCGTGTCCCAATTGGGACCGGGATTGCCTCCAGTCGCGCTGAAACAGACAAACACATTCCGGGCTGTGATCCAGGTGTCACGATAATCCCCGCCTCCATATTCGCCGTCGTATGGGTTCACCGCGATACGTGGCTCCGTCAAGCCGGAAGGATCAATCTCCCCGGTGTTAGACATAATAGGGTAGGGTGCTGCTTTCCCAAAGACCAGTCGAGGTGAGCCGACCGGGCGAACTACCAATCCAGAGACCCAGGACTCAATCTCCTCTGGCTGCGACCAGTCGTCAGTATCATAGTATGGCGGCCCGGAAAGCGCAAGCTTGTATTGCGCACCCGCTATGGTCACTGTCCCCATCGCTGCAAAGGCATGGGTAGCTTCGGGGTCGTGATATTCACTGCGGTTGATTGACATAAACGGAATGCTCTTAGAGCTAGCACTCCTAGACTATTTATATTTCATCACCTTGCATTAAGTCAGTTCTGAGAATCTTGGACATTCTGTCAGAATGGAATTCTTATTCCCCTACGTTCATTAACCGCTGCTGGCAAATGTCGTTATGCGACCGTAGGGGCAGGCCTTGTGCCTGCCCTCTGATTGCAAATATCATTGGATTGTTGGGCAACCACAAGGGTTGCCCCTACACCCTGTTTGTCGCACAAAATAGCGTGGGCGATAGTATCTCCGGTGTCCCTTTTTCTTGGACGCTGTAAGGATCTTAATCATAAAATGTCCAGTTTTTTGCGGCGGTGGAGAGCTCAGTAGGTGGAGGGAAAAAGGCAAGCTCTGCTACGGTATTGCTGAGGGGAATGTCTTTTCCAGAAAGATAGGTCAGCGAGCCATCTTCACCTACCTCAAATACACTCAGGATTGCAGCTGGATATCCGCCATAATAGTGGTGCGCAACGACCAGTAACTTGCCATCAGGCGTGAGGGCAAGGGCCTGCGCCAGGACGAAACCCGTGAGTCGTGTGATGGCAGTGATGGTACCAGAGCTGGACAGGTCAAAGCTGTTTACATTGTTCCCGTCAAGGGCAATAACAAACAGAAAGCGATCGTCAGGACTGATCGCCGCTCTGTGGATATTTACAACATCAAATTCCGAATGTGAGTCGACATTCTGAGTGACGGTCAGGCCCCCGTCATCCTCTACGTGGAAGATTGTAACATGGCCCGAGCTACTGAGCTGTACGATCAACCGTCCGTCCGACGTCTGTGTCATGTCCATATTGCCCCTACGGGGCGTAGGGAAAATGGTCACTGGCCCAGAGATTATGCCCGTGGCATCGTTGTATTGCACCCGGCGAAGCTTATATTCACTCCGAACATTAAGATACAGGAAGTTTAATTCCGGGACCAACGCCGCAAAGTAGCCAAATGCTTCGGGATCGTTAAATTCTGAAATTATGGTTGCCTCAAGGCTTAGTGGATTCAGCTGCCAAACCCTGAATGGAAGCTCCCCCAATATGACCCTGAAGGGTGTAGGGGCCCAGGCTACCGGTGATCCGTCACGCACAGGCAGACGCTGAGGTGACTCTACGAAACCATCTTCTTCAATCCGGTACCATTTCAAGCTCTTGGTCGTAGCAAAGTCATTATCATAGCCGAGCAAAATATGGCCTGTTGCGTCGATCCAGAAACGCCACTCTCCCTCGCCAAATAAGTCCCCCAAAGTAATGTTGCCCGAAATATCCAAGGTTAAAAACTGGTTCACGTATACATTATAGTAGTCAATAACTCCTTTATATGGTGGCTGTTCTGCCGCGGCCACCACAGAGAAAAATAACATTGGCAAGACAAAATAAAGGCGGAGGAATCTCCCTCCTCCGCCTGTTATCAGAATTCTGGATATCACGGGTCTACCTGCTTAAAGATAATAGTGGGGACAAGGTCGTCCGGATCGCGAATCCAATCATTAATTTCATTGTCCCACACACGCCACTCCCCATCACCGTTCGTGTCCCAATTGGGACCAAGGTTGCCTCCAGTAGCACTGAAACAGACAAACACATTCCGGGCCTTGATTGAGCTCTTCCAATAATCAGGACCTTCATATTCGCCGTCGTAAGGATTCAGCGCGATACGCGGCTCCGTCAACCCGGAAGGATCAATCTCCCCGGTGTTAGACATGACCTTATGGGAGCTTCCCAACCAGACCAGTCGAGGTGAGCCGACCGGGCGAACTAACAATCCAGAGATCTGGTTCGTAAGGGTGGACTCAATCTCCTCTGGCTGCGACCAGTTATCAGTATCATAGTATGCCCCTGAGCGTGCAAGCTTATATTGCACGTAAGATGTCTCTGCGTCCGGTACTCTCATCCTAGTCTGATTGAAGAATATTCTCCAGATTTCCCACATGCAAGCGCAGGAAGGAAGATCGTCTGCTTTAGAAAGGCCACGGTTCTGCCTTCCGGTCTTTTCACGCGAAGTCGCTCATCCTGGGAGAGCAAGACTACTCTGCTGGAATGTAGATACGAAGATCAGTCGAGATAGGAGAGGATGAAGTTGTGATGCAAAGTGCTTTGAGGTACATGAACACTTCAATGAGTTTATGGTACTTTTCCACCTTAGCCCGGATTCTCTGCTGCCATTGGAGCGACTTATCAGCAACGCGCCTCAGGGCATTCGCTGCCTCTTCGAAATTCACGTAGAGTACACATGAGGGATTCTGAAGCGCGTGCGCTCGGACTTGCCTGTAGAGGTCATTGGCCGTGATGTTGCTTTGAGCGGCTGCGCGTACCGCCAGATTCTCTACCAGTGTTTTCGTCCCCAGCATCACCACCAGATAAGATTCAAGAAATCCATATCCGATTGGCCCAAATGGGGTCTGGCAAGATCGAATCGTGTGGTTTTCCACGTGCGTTTCTTCGAGCGGGAAGCTCTGCTCGCCCAGGCGGATCTGCTGAACGCGTTGTGCGAGGAGCTGGCGAACCGTATCAGTATCGGAAGATTTAACGAAGAGCTCTGCTGTAAATTGGGGGAAGAGCAATCCAGACTGGATGTTGCACAATGCTAACGTTAGTTCATTGTCCATGTAAGGGAAGATATCACGAACAGGATTGATGCCCGACGCAGCTTCAATAGCACTAAGCCAGGCCTCTGGGGTTATGGATGGAAATAGCTCAAGAAAGGCTGCAATCTCGGTGAGCGACTTGCGCAGGTCCGGCCCCTGCACCTGGAAAAAGCCCAGGGTGTCAATGGGGAGAAAGGACAAGGCCGAGAGTTCTGAAATCGTTAAGTCGCCTGAAGCTGGGGATTGCGCTTGGGCTGTGGGCTTATAGCGGAAGTGAAAATCGCCAACGAATCCGTTGTGAACAGAAAAGACCACACGCCAGTATTCATAGCGCTCGAGCATCTTTGCCAGCGAAGCCCGGGTTTGCTCTGTAGAGTGATTTTGAATCGTGCCGCTCGGCATGGCGCCAAGTGAGCGGAGGCAGAGTTGCGGAATGATGTAGCAGATGAGTCCTTCGGCCTTTTCCATTCCAGCGAAGGCCTGCTGGAACTTGCTGCTATCAGACAACGTGTTCCGGCTGTTTTCCACCTTCAGGTCAATTACGTGTTTGAGATAGGCAGTATTGTTTGAGCGCAGCGATAGTACAACCGTGCGGCCAAAGCGAACGTAGGAGAAGGCGTGCTTTGCCTTTTCGGCGTCGTAGAGATTGATCAGTGTGCCGCGGTAGTGCTCAGTGCGGAGTTTAAGCCCTGGATAGAGCTGGGCGACCAGCTCGGCTAGTTTTTCTTCAAAGCCCAGGTGTGTTTTTGATAGCAATAGCAACCCGGGTTGCTCGGTATTCGGCACAGGGATCAGGGCGAACACCACGTGGCGGCCGAACCATCTCTTAATAAACCTTTCACCCAGGCGGAACGTGGTGCGGCGTTCAAATCGGTGCTTTTTCTGCTGGAGGCGCTGCCAATCTTTGGACGACAGGAGCAGTCGCGACAGCGCGCCACTCGTGCCGAGTTCTCGCGCAAATTGCATTGATTCAATGCGTGTCCAGAGCGCGTTAAGATTGCGCAGCGAGATGTAGGCCGGTGTATCAACCGGCAAGAGCCGGGCGAGCTCTTCCGTATAATCCGGCCCGCCGCGCTGATTCACGTAGATAAGAAACGCCAGGAGCAGGATGCTGCAAACCAGCAGCACACTCAGCACAAGCCTCGTTTTTCGTTTCATACCAGCTCCTGCACCCTCGGGTTCATTGAGCGCCCGAGGCAACCCAAAATAATGCAAAATACAAAATGCAGAATGCAAATTTTAGTCGAACCTCGGTTGCGAACGGTTACGCCGTTGAGCTTCTGTGTCTGAGGGATTATTATACTGGCGTGCCGATTGTAATACCATCTGAGGGAGGTCAAAGTCTCAAGGTATAAAGATAGCCAAGTCATGCGGTTTTTTCGTAGAGCAGACATGAGGCGAAGTGTCCGGGTTTGTGTTCAAGGAGTTGGGGCACAACACTATCGCATGGATCAAATCGTTTGGGGCAGCGGGGATGGAAGGGACACCCGGGGGGAGGATTTACCGGACTCGGCACATCGCCTTCCAGGATGATTCGTTTTCGCTTGCCCTTGGGATCAGGTTGCGGCACCGCAACCAGAAGGGCCTGCGTATAGGGGTGCAGCGGTGCGTCAAAGATCGCCTCTTTTGGCCCGATCTCGGCTGTTTTCCCTAGATACATTACCGCTACCCGATGGCTGATATGGCCCACTACACTCAGGTCGTGACTGATGAAAATGAATGCGATTCCGAACTTTTCCTGGAGTGACTGTAGCAGGTTGATAATCTGTGCCTGGATTGAGACGTCCAGCGCAGAGACCGGCTCATCCGCCACAACGACCTTTGGTTCAACAGCCAGTGCGCGTGCAATCCCGATACGCTGCCGTTGGCCGCCGCTAAATTCGTGTGGAAAGCGCTTGATGTGGCTGGGGTCGAGCCCCACGGCATGCAGCAGCTCGGCCACGCGTTCCCACTTTGCACGTCCGGAGGCCAGCCGATGAATGGTAAGCGCCTCCGCGATGATGCTCCCCACGGTCATGCGTGGATTCAGAGAGGAAAAGGGGTCCTGAAAGATCATCTGTATTTTACGGCGATAGGGAAGGAGCTCTTTGTTTGAAAGGGTCGCCAGGTTCGGGGAATCTTCCAGATAGACTTCACCGGCAGTTGGCCGAATGAGTTGAAGAATCACGCGGCCCAGGGTAGTTTTCCCGCACCCACTTTCGCCGACCAGCCCCAGGGTCTCTTTTACCTCGAGATGCAGGCTAATATCATCAACAGCCCTCACGTAATCGCGCGTGTAGGAGAACAGACCCTTACGAATGGGGAAATACTTCTTCAGGTTGTCGACCCTGAGCAAAGGGAGGTGAGTCATTCCGATTGTCCATGCAGCCCGCTACCGCAAGGCGAGTTTTAGCACCGCGTCCATCTTATTTACCAGGTGAAATTTCATCTTCTTGCGAACCTCTTCGGGAATATCATCAAGGTCCTTCTTGTTGCGTGCCGGAACAATCATTCCTTTGATCCCGGCCCGGTGTGCAGCGAGCACCTTTTCTTTAATGCCGCCGACTGGTAAGATATTCCCCTTGAGTGTGACCTCGCCTGTCATGGAGATAAAGTCTTTCACCAGCCGCTTGGTCAGAAGAGAGGCCACAGCCGTACAGATGGTAATGCCGGCTGATGGGCCATCCTTCGGAATAGCGCCGGCGGGAATGTGGATGTGGAGATCTTGTTTACCAAAAGCGGTTTCTGGAATCTTGAGCTTGCGCGCCTGGGAGTGGATGTAGGAGACGGCGGCTTGTGCAGATTCCTTCATCACATCACCCAGCTGGCCTGTGAGCAGCAGCTTGCCCTTCCCCTCGGTGGCTGACGTTTCAATGAAGAGAATTTCACCACCTGCCTGAGTCCATGCTGCGCCAATTGCCACTCCGGGCTCGCCCATGCGTTGAGCCACTTCGGAAAAGTAGCGCGGCGGGCCGAGATATTTCGTCACATTCTTTTCAGTCACGCGAACCGGACTCGTCTTGTTCGAGGCAAAGGCACGAGCGACCTTCCGACAGATGTTACTAATTTCGCGCTGGACATTGCGCAAACCTGCTTCGCGCGTATAGTTCTCGATGATCTGCCGAATCGCGGCATCAGTGAAGCTGATCTGCCCGGGCTCCAGCCCATTCTGAGGAATCTCTTTAGGAATGAGGTAGCGCTTGGCGATCATGACCTTCTCTTTCAGCGTGTAGCCGGAGAGAAAAATAGTCTCCATGCGATCGCGCAGTGCTGGAGGCACGGGGTCCAGGAAGTTCGCGGTGGTGATGAACATTACTTTAGACAGGTCAAAAGGCATGTCCATATAGTGGTCAGTGAAGCTATTGTTCTGTTCGGGATCGAGGACTTCGAGCAGTGCCGATGCGGGGTCGCCGCGGAAGTCAATGCCCATTTTATCTACTTCGTCGAGCATCATAACAGGATTATTTGAGACGCACTCTTTGATGCCTTTGATTATACGGCCGGGCAGAGCACCAATGTACGTGCGCCGATGGCCGCGAATCTCTGCTTCGTCGCGCATGCCGCCCAGACTCATGCGGTAGAACTTGCGTCCCAAAGCGCGTGCAATGGATTTTCCCAACGACGTCTTTCCCACGCCAGGTGGGCCTACAAAGCAGAGGATCGGTCCCTTGAGCTGTTTTTTGAGTTTTATGACCGAAAGATATTCAAGGATGCGCTCTTTCACCTTGTCGAGGTTATAGTGATCCTCATCGAGGATTTTTTGCGCCTGATGAATATCAATGTTGTCTGTGGTGCTTTTGCACCATGGGAGAGCGAGAATCCAGTCGAGGTATGTGCGGCTGACGGTATATTCTGCCGAGGCAGGCTGCATAGATTCGAGTCGGTGGAGTTCCTTTTCTGCCACCTGCCTGGCATGTTCAGGCATCTCGGTGGACTCGATTGCCTTGTGCAATTCAGCCAGCTCTGCGCTAACCCCCTCTTCTTCGCCAAGCTCTTTCTTAATCGCCTTGAGCTGTTCGCGCAACAGGTATTCGCGCTGACTCTTGTCTATGGTGGTCTTGACCTGGGATTGAATTTTGCTACCGAGCTCGAGCACTTCCAGCTCCCGATTTAGAATTACCAGAATACGCTGGAGGCGCTTTTTTACGTCAACCATCTCAAGGATTTCCTGCTGCTCGGGCAATTTCAGCGACAGATTTGAGGCAATCAGATCAGCCAGTTTCCCCGGCTCCGATACGTTCATTGCAGCCACGCCAAGGTCTTCGGTCAGAGGAGAGAGTAAGATGATCTTCTGGAGCGTCGTCTGCGCATTCTTCATCATTGCCAGCATTTCTTTGTCGGAGGTGCTGATCTCGTTCAGCACTTCGATGCGTGCCTTCCGGTAGGGCTCCTCCCGGACAATTTCGGAGATGCGAATGCGTCGCGTGCCGTGAACAAGAAGCCGCATCGTGCCGTCCGGAATCTTGATCATCTTAAGAATGACACACGCCGTTCCAACATCATAATATCGCTCCTCATCTTTCTGCTGATCGCCTTCAGCAGGCTTTCGAGCAAAAATGCCCAGTGTCCGGTCACCAAGGAGTACGTCATCAACTAACTTCCTGGATATCTCCTCGGTAACGATCAGGGGAGCAATCATGAAGGGAAAAACGACAAAGTTGTCTAGCCCCAGGATCGGAAGCACCTCAGGCACTTCGCCCTGTTCGCTCTCTTTGACCAGTTGGGTGACCTTGTCGGCCATGACGGGCTTTTCCGTCATTGTACTCCCTCATTTTTTCTGAGCTATCAGACAGCCGCTAAGTAAGAGAAATTCTTGCGTGTAATTCATATTAGGTGCGCCATGGACAGGCAAAACAACAATGCTATGGTTCCAGCTCAATTTTTATCTTAATACCTTCAGTTCGCTTCTTCGATTTCGGAATAGTTAAGCGTAGAAAGCCGTCTCTGTATTCTGCTATGATATCTGATAGGGACAACCCGGCTGGCATCGCAAAAACGCGTTCAAAGCGGCCATAGCGGATTTCCATCAGGTAGAAGTTCTCTTTGCGCAACGGTGCCTCCTCCAGGCGTCTGCCGCGGATGAGCAGCAAGTTGTTGTCAACCGAGATGTCCATATCTTCCTGTTTGACTCCGGCAACCTCCATTTTGATCACCATGGATTCGCTCGTCTCGTACACGTCGGTTGGAGGATTCCAGATTCTCTCTGAAATAGAGAAGAGTGGACGCTGGCTGGAGAAGAAATTGTCGAACACCGTCTTAATTTCATCCGGCGGAGATGCACAGCGGCGAACCTCTGAGGCGCTCATCTTAATCCGCATTGCCGTTACTCCTTTCACTTGCTAACGAGAGAACGTCTGAGGCGAAGCTGCCCAATGTCTCAGGGGAATTTTCCCTTTCCTTCGCACTCTCTTTATCTCTTACTTGTACGAAGGGAGATGATAGAAATCAACAGAATTTTCTCCAGCGCGTGCTATTTTCTCGGGATGAGCGGTACAAACGTCGCAAGTTCACAAGAGCGAATGTTCTATTTCTCGCCGAGTCAGAGAATCATGGGGTTTCTGTTCTTTTTTTTGGCGGCAATTTTTGGCTTGCAGAGATGCAATATGCACCGGATGAGATCAGTCGGTAGTGCGGAGTATAAAGTGCGCTCCGCCTGACCCGCATTGCTAGGGTTTGACAACAGGAAGTATAGTCGCCCCGTGGGGAAGAATGCAGACAGACGGCTTGTGCCGTCTGTACTTGTCACGGATAAACTCCATTGCCTCGCCAGGTGAAGTAATAGGGTGCATCCGCATAGTGCGAACGTCTTCGGCTTTCAGCGCTGAAAGCAACAAAATGTCCACCTGGCTGGCTTTCCAGAGTGTGGCATGGGCTGTCTGGCCATAAATGTGATATGAAGTGCGCAGATGGTGTTCCAGGGTCTTAATCTCGCGATGGGCGAACCAGGGGAAAAACTCGGGATGGCCAAATCCCTCGGCACATTCCGCAACAGCCACGATGGTTCCTCCGGGCCGCGTCGCGTGAAATGCCATATCAATGGCCTTGTGCGCCTGGATAAAGTTTATATCGCTGGGATGGCCTCCTGCACTGACGATTACGACATCGTACGCTTGCTCGACAGGCACTGTGAAAAGGCTAGCGTAGTAGCGGCAGGCGCGGACGTGCGAATCGCGGTAATGACCTGAAAAAATCCGAATGATCTCCCGTTGCGGATTCAGTACACTATTAATCAGCAGAGTTGGGCGCACCAGCTGGCATCCTTCAAGCATATCAAGGTGCACAGGATTCTGGTCAAGTTTGCCAGGGCCAACCTCCGGGTGACGTCCGCTGTCTGTAAGAACCAGCAGATGATTGGCAGCACAACTGCGCGCCGAAGCAATGCCGGGCAAGATCATCTTACGCCCCCCACCAAAGCCTGCGAAGTAGTGAAACGTGACTGTGCCGATGAGCAGCAATTTCGATTTCGCAAGCGCCCGGAGGCTGATCTCTACTGGTGTCCCTCGCGACGTGGTCCCCAGATGCCGGCAGGAGGACTGGTCTGATGAATGGTCAGTCAAAGCGACTCTCGCCGCGGCCTCTTGGCCGACGACCTGTTTCTGTTCTTCGCGAGTCTGTGAGCGGTGGATACCGAGCGCAAAGAGCACCTCAATCTGGGATTCCTTGATTCCGCAGTCGCCAAGACGATTCAGCAGCTCAGGCAAAATCCTCTCCACGCCGCTGTAGCGCGTCACATCAGGCACAATGATTCCAACGCTATCTCCCGGCGCAAAAAGCGCTTCAAACCCAGGACTGCTGATCGGATGATCAAGAGCCGAGCGGAGGAGGCCGACCGGGTCCCCATCGCGCTCAGGCATGCGAGCTTCAATCACGTCGTAAGGCTCCGGAAGAGATGGAACCTCCAGAGCACCCTTTCCGTATCGCAGCTGGAGAACCTCTGACATTGCCATTGTATCCGATTTTTTCTGTTAGCCCTTTATGATGTTTGCTTTACCCTGTTGACGTAATCATTGCAAACGATTTTCTTTCCGATTGAATGGTCAATATTGAGCTGGGATTATCCCGGGGTGCGGTCTGGTGGGTACTATTAGCTGCTACGCAAGGACAGATCGGACGGCTTCCATGAGCTTGTCAAAGTCAACGGGTTTTGGCAGGTAAACGAATTGCTTGGACTCAGCCAGCTCGGGTGAGAGACGCAAGGACGTTGCGGTAATAAATATAAAGGGCGTGTCATTTCCCAATCGGTGGCGCAGTTCGGCAAATGTCCTCGATCCGTCCATTTTAGGCATGAGGAAATCAAGAAGCACCAAGTCGGGCTGAAACTTCTGCGCCAGCTGGATAGCCTCTTCGCCGTCACACGCACACAGGGGCGTATAGCCCTCTCTCTTGAGCAGCATCTCAAGAATGCGAAGCACTTCCATATCATCATCCACAATCAGAATTTTCTTTGCTTCAGTCTTTTCTGTCATGACCTGTTCCGCTTTCCCTCCAGGCTCACGCCTCTCAGCGGATTTGTGACAAATTCGAATATTTCTTAACTCACTCAGACTGCAATATCAAGGGAATGTTTCAACCGCCACCGTCGCTCCAATGCGTGAAAGAACCTGTCTTGGTTTTTTCAGAGAACTTTCGAGGAGAAGATAATGGAACAAAAGATTCCTGTTTATACAATGCGATGCTATTTGTCAAGAGAGATGATGCTATTGAGGCGAGAGGCAAGCTGGTTTGTCAATTGCCGACGGGAATAGTCGCTCAGGCGGTCCCACGGCGGCACAGCGAGCTCGTTGCGTCGCCAGCGCGCATAAAAATTAAGAATCGCCTGCTTGATTCCCGGAATATCTGCCGGGTAGACGCTTGCGCCTGCTTGTGCCTCATCAATAAGCTGCCGACACACCCCGTCCGGCACCAGCGCAAGGATCGGTCGTCGCGCCCTGAGGTACTCGAAGACCTTCTGCGTCACCAAAATGTTGGTATTTGCGCCATCGGGAATCATAATGAGCAGCACGTCAGCGTTGACCTGCTGTTGCAGCGCCTCCTGGTATGACACGAAGTCGCAAACGTGCACTACATCATCTAGCTGACGATGCTTAATAAGCTGCATCATCTTTGCATCCAGACGGGTAAACATGAGCACCTGTAACGTTGCGCGCATGTCGGGTTCTTCTTCCAGCAGTTGCGCAATGGCGCGCAGGAATGGCTCAGGAGTACGCTGGCCAAACGATGTTCCCGTGTAGGTAATGGTAAATTTCTCGTGCGGAGTGCGCGTAAGATCGCGGAAATCGTCCTCATCAAATCCATTGGGAATGGTCATGCACTTCTCTTCTTGCCCGGGCACCAGCTGGCCACAGTGCCTGGTAATGGGTTCCGATACGGTGATGACCAGGTCTGCACGCCGTACCACACGGCGCTCCAGCGCGGCTGAAACCGACCGATGTAGCACGGTCGGAGGGTCAAAAAAATACGGATTTTGAACCCAGCCGTCTCTGAAGTCAGCCACCCATTTTACAGGATGGCGTCTGCGCAATCGCAAGCCCACGAGATGTGTGGAGTTTGGGTAGGAGGTCGTGTAAATGACCGCAGGATTATGCTCGTGGATGAGACGGCGTGCTGCAATGAGCGCAAACGGCACCCAGAGCACACGGTCGTCGGGAATAAAAAGCCAGCGGCGCAAAAAACGCATCATGCCCCGACCGGAAGCGCTCGCCCGGCGTACCTGCTGCTCCCGCGCTCCTTGTCCTTTCTCAGCGCCTCGCCGCCTGATACACTTCTCACTCAGCCGGTACGGGTCGAGTGATCCGCAGCGGTAAACCGGCACTCCCTGTTTTGTTATCTCTTGCAAGGGCCGGTCATCCTGCAAAAATGTGCGTGCAGTTTTTACCGTCAATACGATAGGCTGCCACCCGAATTCCGGTAGGTACTTAATGAACTTGATCACACGCCGAACTCCGCTCATTGCGGGTGGGAAATCGTAGGTTATCAGGAGAATTTTTTTCATACGGATTGAATCTCTGGAGAGCCTGTCTGATAATTCGGGTTTTTTTTGTAGCGGTGCGATTCATCGCACCTTTTGTCGCTCAGAAGTCAGGC
>CAZVVA010000018.1:18271-28840 GCA_964630455.1 uncultured Candidatus Sumerlaeota bacterium | reverse complement strand
GGACAGATTATAATCTGTCCCTACTGACCGAAGTGGAGCCCTGATTTCTATCATCGCTTATTTTGAAATTTACATTTTGCAATCTTCAATTTTCAATTCGACTTTCGCAGAAAGTCGCCTAAGTTCGTCATTGACGCTACGCGCTCGCTATGTTTTAACAAGCGCAATTAACCGCCAATCATTGGTGTTGTGAAGCCCCACATCCAGAAGGGCTTGTCCGTCGAAGGAGGGCCTGTCCGCCTAAGGAGGAAAAGCCGATGATGAAACGTCACCTGTTTTATACCTGCGGTATCGTATTGTTAGTCGTTAGCCTGGGAGGCCATCTCCTCGCCCAACAGACTTCCTTCCCTAGCCCTGAGGAGAAGGCAAAGTATCTGGAATGGCAGGAGCGTTTTTTTAAAGGGCTCACCAACGAGCTTGAGCCCGACGGCGTTGGCCGGGTGACAGAACTCGCCCGTTATGCACAGCGCTTTCCCGACGCGATCAAGCTCGATCGCACGCTTTTTTACTGGGACGTCCAGACAACGGCCGTGAATGGACGGGTCGTGGCGAGTGGCAGCGTCAATTTCGTCGAGCTGAAGCAGAGCTATCTCGGCGTGCTCGAGCGTTTGGGTTTCAGAAATATCGAAGATCAGATTGAAGTGCTGCCATCAAAAAATCTGGGCAACAAGCTATTCGGTCTGGTCACCACGCCTGCAGAGTTGACCTATGCAAAACCCGATCCCAAGTCGGGCCTGATGACTCAGTGTCTTTTTGGCGATCCGATCTACCTGCTCCGCTACGATCCCGCGGGCTATTATCTCTGCCACAGCCCGATTGGCTATCTCGGCTACATCCGGGCCGATGCTGTCAGACTCATGACCAAAGCCGAATTTCAGGTCTTCCTGCGCGTTCCAAAGGTTGTGTTTCTGAAGGATTGTAGATATAGCAGGACGAACATTCCGTTCGGCACCAAGCTTCGCGTTGCGCGGGAACAGCCCAAGCAGGCGACCAAACAGCTGAGCGTCATGCTTCCCGACGACCGAGCCATCACGGTGCCGATGGAGATGGTCAGCCGGAGCTCCCTGGGAGGGAAGAATTTCCGCAACCGCATGCTTGAAATCGCGCAGAATTTTCGCGATACCCCTTACGTCTTCGGCGCTAAATCCACTGCCGGGGCCGACTGTTCGGGATTCGTGTGGTCTACTTTCAGGGCCCTTGGCCTGAGTCTGCCGCGCGATGCCAAGCAGCAGGTTCTGGTGGGCGAACTCGCAGGCACGCGCTGGTTTCGCGACGAAATCCAGCCCGGGGACCTCCTTTACTTCGTCGGCTTTTCGGGCAGCGTCATGCATACCGGTATCTATAAAGGCAACCAGGAGTTCATCCATCTTTCGCCGCCTCGCTATCAGGTCAGTAGCTTTGAACCCAAGGCAGCAAACTATACAGAGTTCTGGACCAATGCCTTCTGCTTTGCCAAACGGCCCGTTGTGGAATGATAGCCTTCTGAGAGATCGGAAATTTAATAAAGACGTGGCACGGACGTCCCACGCGCGGACGCAAAAGAGCAACACAAAAAAGTTCAGTCAGCCATAAAAATTGGCTCTTTGTCAAATGAGTTAGCATTTCAGGGGAGAAATAATCCCCCTCACCTTGATCCTCTCCCCCCAGGGGAGAGGAAAAAACACAAATGAGTTTAAGTTTTTTCTCAAGCCCCGTCCTTCTCCCCCAGAGGAGAGGAAAAAACACTGAGCAGACTGCTGTTGATTTTCGCGCAGCCAAATCATGACAGACAAAATCACTGACATTCGTCTGGAGATTATATTCCAGCCGACCGAGAACCCTACATCCCTCTCCCCTGGGGGGAGAGGGATGGGGTGAGGGGGCTACAATAACAGATTGTTATGAACGCAATCCTCTCTGCAAAATCCTAAGGAACCTATATTTACTATGTATTTCGATCGCTATTTTGCTAACCTATCTGACAAAGAGCCTAAAAATTATTGTTGCTCTAGCATTTCTAATTCGCTAAAAGCCCTCTCCCGTCTTGCGATTTGGGGAGACAATTATTTTCTCAGAAAGGAGTAGATGCCTTGGTAAACTTGAAGTCATTATTGAAGGGGGCCGTGAAATTGAGAGCCTCGGATATTCACCTCATTGAAGGGGTAAAACCCTATCTGCGGATTACCGGCGACTTGCGCCGTGTTGATGCGCCAAAGCTTACAGCCAATGACATGTCAAAAGTACTCCGAACGATCTTGCCCGAACATCTGAACGACGTGCTCCAGCGCGAGCGTGGTGTTGACTTCTCCTATCAGCTAGAAGAAAAGGCTCGATATCGCTGCATCGCCTTTTTCCAGGAAGACAAGATTAGCATCGCTATGCGCTGGATTCCCTATCGTGTTCCAACTATTGACGATCTCCACATGCCCGAGGTGATCAAGCGCATCGCACTGCTCCAGCGGGGATTGGTGCTGGTCACCGGTATTACGGGCTGCGGCAAGTCAACAACCCTGGCTGCTATGATCAATCACTTGAACCTCCACGAAGCCCGGCGCGTGATTACTGTGGAAGACCCGATTGAGTACAAATTCAAGAACGTCAAAAGTATTATCAGTCAGCGTGAAATCGGTAAAGACGTCGCAGACTTTAACACTGCGCTGCGCCAGAGCTTACGTAGCGATCCTGACGTCATCATGATCGGTGAAATGCGCGATGTCGAAACCATCCGCGTTGCTATCAAAGCCGCAGAAACCGGCCACCTCGTCATCAGCACCCTGCACACTACCGGCGCTCTGCACACTGTCCAGCGCATCATTGGTCACTTCCCCGAAGAGGAACACGAGCTCCTGCGCGAGCAGCTTTCGCTCAATCTCAAGGCCACCGTTACTCAGCGTCTGGTCAAAACGGCTGACGGCAATGGCCGGATTGCTGCGATGGAAATTATGCTAGTCAATTCCGTTGTAGCGAAATTGATTAAAGACAACCGCGTCCCTGACATCTTCGGCATTATCCGCGGTCGCGAGGACGACATGCAGACAATTGATCAGGCACTCGCCGATCTCGTGCGCGACAAGATAATTACCTTCGAGGATGGCAAAAAGGCCTGCGATGACTTCTATGCCTACAAGCGCTTTATTGCAGGCATGGCCGCATCCGGCGACCGCGGCGCTATCACCGCCATGGCGTAAGGCACCGCTCCCGGCAGTGCTTTGCTGTACTGAAGCGCTGACGCTTTGTATCTTATGCCAGGAGACAAATATTTCGGCTGTACGCGCTGCTGGAGGCTCTCCTTATTTTTGCTATTCTTCAAGAAAGAAGGAAGATTGAATAGCAGTGAATTTAGTCGTGCTCACTGGACGTCAACCTGGCAGATAGCAGTTCTTGTCAAATGACAAAGATTAGAAAGCGACAGAATTACTCGAGGCTAATTACTGAGATTGCTTCTCTCATTGAGCAGGGGCGCAAAGCGGCGGTTCGGTATGTGAATACCGCGCTTGTGGCTACATACTGGCTCATTGGCAGAAGGGTTGTAGAGTATGAACAGAAGGGGAAAGCAAGGGCGGAGTATGGAGAGGCTATTTTAAGAAGGATTGCAGAGGATCTCACAAAGAGATTCGGCAAGGGTTTTAGCTACCCTCAGCTGAAGAATATTAGACAGTTTTACCTTGCCTACTCTGAAAAAGGCTACACAGTGTCTAGCCAATTGCCTAAAACCACAAAAAGACAGACAGTGTCTAGCCAATCTGCGCTGGCGATTTCCGACACATTGTCTGAGAAATTTCCTCTTTCATGGTCTCACTATTGTCTTCTTATGCGGCTTGATGAGCCGTTCAAACGTGAATTCTACGAGGCAGAATGCATCCGCGGCAACTGGTCGGTAAGACAGCTTGATCGGCAAATTCAGTCCATGCTTTATGAACGAACAGCATTATCCAAACGCAAGACGGCAGTTATTGCGAAGGCGCACGAAAAGCCTATCGCTCTCAAACCCGAAGATGAAATCAAAGACCCTTATATTCTGGAATTCCTTGGATTGAAAGATGAGTATTCAGAATCACAGTTAGAAGATGCATTAATCCAACACCTGGAACATTTTCTTCTTGAATTAGGAATCGGTTTTGCCTTTGTTGCCCGGCAGAAGAGAATTACTCTTGAGGGAAGTCATTACCGTCTAGATCTTCTCCTATTTCACCGAATCTTGAGATGCCTCGTAGCAATAGATTTGAAGATTGGCGAGTTCTCTCACGCAGACGCCGGACAGATGAACCTTTACCTGAATTATCTGAAGGATAAGGAAAAACTCTCTGGAGAAAATGACCCGGTAGGCATCGTCCTCTGCACGGATAGAAAGAAGACCGTTGTTGAGTATGCTCTTGGTGGAATGAGTAATAGAATATTTACTTCAAAGTATAAGTTACGGTTGCCTGACCCTGACGTCCTGAAAGCTGAAATAGAACATGAGCGGCAAAGACTCCTGCAAATGAAAATCGTTACTGGGGAAAAGAAGGGAAGAAAAAGGGCGAACACATAGGTTCGCCCCTACACAGGTATTTCACACACCATTAAGGATATTCATGCAGTAGCGGTGACGTGATGCATGCCGTAGGGGCAGACCCGCGTGTCTGCCCTATGGATGTGGCCATACAGATTATGCATATTTGGCACGAATTTCGGTCATTTAATATGCATAACGTATAGGTCCTCGTAAACTAACGTATTCACGGTATCTCCAGCATCATTTGCTCGAGAAAACGGACGCTCCGCAGCCGCGTCTCTAGATGATATTCAAGCACACGGATGAGTAATTCGAGCAGCGCCTTGCTCTGCTTGCGGCTTAGCCGGATGCGCTCTACAGACTTGACCGGCGTCTCGACACTCTTCTTTAGTACACGATATTCGCCTGTATTTAGTGCCACGAGCTCCGCCGTCTCACCTGCACACGCCGCGCACACTACTCCGCCGCGCCGCAGATTGAAATACCTGATCCGCTCCTTTGCTCCACACCGCACGCACCCTTTCAGTGCTGGCTGGAATCCCAGGTCCTTCAGCAGCTTCAGCAAGAAATGTACAGTCATGCCAGTCGAATCCCGGCATTTCCTCAGGGCATGCAGATATGCCAGCGTCAGCTTGAATAGCGAATAATTCCTCGCCCCCGGCGCCAGCGCCACCTTGATCGTCTCAATATAGAGCGATGCCAGCGCCAGCTTTATCAGGTCTTCGCGCAAATACGCGAACGACTCGATTACCTCGCATTCCTTCAGCGTGCCCAGATCTGCCGCCTCTTTTAGATACAGCGTCAGATTCACGTGCGTGAACGGCTCCAGACCTGCACCCACGCGACTCCCTTTGCGCCGCGCACCTTTCGCCAGCACACTTAGCTTCCCCCGCGCAGGACTGAACACGCGCACCAGCTTTGACGTCTCGCTATATTCCGCGCTATCCAGTATAATCGCCTCAGTCTTTACAATCCCCATGAATCGCTCGCCCTTTTCCTTTAACGTCCCCGGTAGCGCACTTGAATCCTTGCCTTTCCATATCCGGGCCGCCCTGACGGCTCAACCTCGACCACTGTAATCTCGTAATCTTCGAGAAACTGCGAATGATACTCAACGATATGGAAGTCGCGGCTCCTGATAGGTGTGCGCACTATCAGTCTCACACTGTCATCCCGCTGATCATTAGGATTGTTTTCATACACGCGCACGAGCCGCAGCACGAGATCGCGAAACCGCAGATCATTGCCTACACGGAGCCAGCGGGTAATCGAGAGCGCCTTGCGCACGGCCGGGTCTTCTCGTGGCAGCCGCGGTCGGCGCATCTCCGGCCCGGGCGGGGGTGGCAAAGGGGTTGGCGTTAGCCGGTACCGGGGAATATAAAACGGTCGGTATCGTACGCGAATGGTTGCCGTGGCGAGCGCTGTCGCGTCCGACGGCACGGCACGCCTTACGAATATCTCGTACAGCCCCAATTGCTCAAAGTACAGCTCCTTAACGCGTAGCATTTTGGCCTCTTCCGGCAGGCTCACGTAGAGTTCCACACTATCGTCCAGCGAATTGTCTCGCTCATTCTCATTTACGCTAACCAGCTGAAGCGATAGCTCTTGAAACCGCAGCCAGTCACCCTGCCCGAGCGTGCGCGTCACTTCGGTTGGCTCTGTACTCGCCTTATCGTCCGATGCGATCTCTGCCGTTGTATATTCCTCCGTGCCTGACAGGCCTGAAATGGCAAGCCCTTCTCCCAACCCCTCCTTTTCTTCCCCTTCCTCAGCCATGGTTAGCTGTGGTACACACAAGGCGCCAATGCCAAGGGAACTGAGCATGATGAGAAGCATCATTAATCGCGTCACGTATCATCACATCCTTTGTGGAGATCTCTGCTGACTGCACCCTGTGATTTAATCCTCTAAATTCCCCGAGTCGAACTTAACCAATCATACCAACAGGGCCGCACGACGCAAAGGATTTTTGGCTATTTGTCAGATATGGTGGCAGGGAAATTGTTGATAGACAAAGCAACTCCAGTATTTTTAGACATTCGTAATTGAGTCTATGTTCAGGGCTAACTTATAAAAATTTGTCGATAGTACTAATTGTGAGGTGAGCAGCTGCGATTCACAATATCTAGTATTTGCGCCTCACAATCTTTCATCTACCCCTCTCCGCTCATGAGAGATGATTAAGATGGTGGGGATTAGTTCTCATGAAATGCTAAGCCGGCTGATAAAGAGCCATATTAAAGTTGCCAAGGCGCATAACTGAAAGATAATTTTTGTGTCAACCTTTTATGATTCATTGGCGTCTAAAGGAATTAGATATTCTTATTTATAGGAGACTTTAAACAGGACGGAAAGAATAGGGGATGTATTATGAAGAAAATTGGCGTACCCATACTGGCCGTTGCATTGTTCTTAATATGTGGGTACTTCATCTTTCAAAAAGATTCCGGCTCTGAAGTGAAAGGCAAGTACGGCCCAAAGGATATCGTTATCAACCCTGAAAACCCAGAGCATAGCGTTCAGAATGTGGAGACTAAAGCAGAACATATGATCCGCAGCGATGCAGCTTTGGCAATGTCTAACATGAGGGAAATTCATAGAAGCTGGCTCAGAGAAAAGCGGGCTACTTTTAAGAATCTCAGATCATCGCTCCCCAAGAAATTTCTGGGTGATCCTTTCAACAAAGCCGGCCCAATCCAATGTTTTCAGGTATTAAATTCTCCCATTGTGGTTCTTACCAGTATAGGGCCGGATGGCGATAGGGATATATTTAAGGAGAATGTGATCAAGACATCTTCGGTTCCCGAGATGAGGCGGCATTTGATAGACCTGACTTTTGATCCCACTAATGGAACGATCAGCAATGGCGATATCATACGTCTGTTCGACATTACCAATCCAAGCGACCGTCAGGAATATTAGGCAAAATCTTGCTTTGGGCAAAAAAGGGACAGCCTGCTTTTCGAAAAACAGAGAAGCAAATTACCTGCTTAAAAGCTGATAAAAGGATCCTAGAAGTAGTCTGTTTCTTCTCCTTTTCAGTTCAATAAAATTACATACCCGCTTTTTTTAGCTGTGGAGCTTGGGTTAGTATTCTTG
Organism: uncultured Candidatus Sumerlaeota bacterium; assembly: GCA_964630455.1. Classification (GTDB taxonomy): domain Bacteria; phylum Sumerlaeota; class Sumerlaeia; order MWCT01; family JAUWMI01; genus JAUWMI01. The sequence goes on along the minus strand of CAZVVA010000018.1, from coordinate 21,267 downwards.
CACGATGGCATAGCTCTTCTTTCTCATCATTTCCTTTCTGATGAACTCTGGTCATTTGCGTTTCTTTTCCGGTGCTTCGAATCCGTAGTGCCACATCATCGTGCCACCGTCCAGGTGTTTCACGGACGCAAATCCTGCTTGCTTAAGAATGCGGTACGCCTTCGCACTGCGCCACCCGCTATCGCAGTACGCCACAATCGGCTCTGACTTATCGAGCTCGTTAAGCCGGTCGGGCAGCTCTGGCAGCGGAATGCATTGTGCATCCGGAATAATGCCGCCCCGATATTCCGGCACGTTCCGCAAATCCATAAGTTCTCTTTTTATAGTCATATCTGTACACTTAAAACAGGCACCCAATCATCTCATCTTGCCCAAAGGACTGGATCGATCGTACCACCCAAGCCCTCCAACGCAAACCAATTTTCTGCGGCTTTTACAGATGTCTTGAGGCGATGGATTGTACGGGGATTTGATAGACGTTTTTACCCGCACTTTACCCCCATCCAATCTAGGAGGATTTGTTTGGTATAGGAGGGCCAAAAGAATCTTAATCAAAATAATGAAATAATGCTTGACAAAAAAGATTTAATTAAAAGAATCTTAATATAATAATACTTTAATACTTTGAACCATGAAAAAGGCTAAACTCAGAGAGAAAGCAGAGTTGCTGCGTATTCTTGGGCATCCGGTGCGTCTTCGCATCCTCGAAGAATTGTCCAAGGGAACAAAATGTGTCTCTGACATTCAGGACTTACTAGGGGTACCGCAGTCCAATATCTCGCAGCACCTTCTATTACTTCGCCGTTATCAATTAATCGATTACACCGAAGATGGGGTATTGAGGTGCTATTTTATTGCAAAGGCTGAACTGGTGAGAGATCTGTTTGAATTTTTAAAAAAAGACTATCCGGTTGCCAGAGGTACAGAAGTTAGCCATTATAAGCAAAGACGGGCAGCTGGCAAAAACCCGTAATTCCATGCGATGGCTATTCGGGCAAGGAGGAGACGATGAAGAGAGTTTATCTCATTCCCAATCGTTGTCTGGGCTGTGAAGAATGCATTGAGGCCTGTGCCAAAGAGCATGATTGGGTGGGAAGAAACTATGTGCTATGGATAGATATGGTCTATCCAGTGCAGTTGCGCTGTGCTCATTGTGAGAATGCGCCCTGCAGCATAGTGTGTCCGGTGGACGCCATAAAGAAAACGGAAGAAGGCGCTACGGTCATAGACGAACAAGTCTGCATCGCCTGTGGAAATTGCGCTCTTGTCTGTCCTTATGGGATTCCCTTATTCTCAGAGGCAAGCAAGAAAATGGTTAAGTGCGACCAGTGCATAGACAGACAAAAAGAGGGTGAGGAGCCTGTTTGTGTTCGTAATTGTCCTACCCTGGCACTACAATTTGGTGAAATTGAAGAATACGAGGCACCAAAACGGGAACGTGCCGCCCGGCGTATTCTTCAGGCCGGAAGTTACCTCAGGGAAATTCTTATGCCACAGGAGGGTTAAAATGGGAGCAGTCACACAAGCACGTGATATAAAAGAAATTGAGGCACAACTTACTAAAGCTGACCAAATTGCCATCATTTCCTGTAACACCTGCGTGAGGTTCTGCGGCACTGGCGGGGTGGATAAACTTGATGAGTTGGCACATCGCTTAAGGCAAGACGGATTTTCTGTCACCGACCAGGTGCTTGTCACGGCTGCCTGTGTCCGGGACTACACCGAGCGCTCCCGATTGAGTAGTGGGATTACTAAAGTCATCGCTCTTACTTGTGATGGAGGCTGGACAAGTATCAAACAGGCCTTGCCCAATGTTGAGGTCATCAAGGCTAATGAGACGCTGGGAATTATGATCGTTAGTCCTAGTAAGGGGGTAGTTAAATTAATGAAGACCTATGAGGCCTATAATAACAGAGTCGGCGATGAGTTTAGACTTCTCACTGGTGAACCTGAGGCAGAGAGAGTTATTAATCTGGAGGTCGAGAAATGATAATTAGCTTAAGAAAGATAACCTACGAGGAGTTAAAAAATCAGCTGAGTAAGGAAGATAAAATTGTGGTCTGGGCCTGCAATAACTGTGTCAAGTTCTGTGACAAGTTCGGCGGCCGAGAGGCAATGAACAATTTAGCCGAAAAGCTAAAAACCGATGGCTATAACGTGGTTCGCCGGGAGCTGATTGGTATGTCCTGCGTGCTTGACCTCGTCCACCTTCGTGCTATTGAGGAAGCTACTAAGAAGACTTTCGAAGACGCTACGGTGATAATCCCGCTGACCTGCGAGGATGGTTATGACAACCTTAAATATATTTTTAAAGATAAGAAGATTATTGACGTGCCAAAGACTATAGGACTTGGTATCCTCTCCACTGAATGGCATACGCTTCGTCTAAGCATTCCTTTTGAGGAGACAGGGCTAAAACCTCCTGCCGAAGGTATGACACTAGAATCTGCTGCAAAGCAACTTGGTATTTACGCCGGACCCTTCTAAGGTTGCTGTGTTGCCTAAGGAGAGCGAACATGAATGAAAAAGAGTTTGAACCCCATATTATTGTTTTCTGCTGCACTTGGTGTGGTTATGCTGCGGCTGATGCTGCTGGAATCGCCAGGAAAAAGATGCTCCCTTATTTTAGAATTATTCGCACCATGTGCTCGGGCCGGGTCGATCCACTTTTTATTCTCCATGCCTTTCGAATAGGTGTCGACGGGGTTATGGTGATCGGTTGTCATCCCGGAGATTGTCATTATGTAAAGGGAAATCTTGATGCACAAAAAAGGATCAATTTTCTTAGAGCTATTCTGGCCAATACCGGGTTTGAAGAAAGATTAGAAATGCAGTTCATTGCAGCGGGTGAGCCGCCCAAATTTCAGGAAGAGATGAACAGGTTTAGTAAAAAAATTCAGGCGCTGGGCCCTAGCCCATTTCATGAAATGCCAGATACGGTGGAAGGGAGAACAAAAAGGGAAATCTTGTTTAATCATCTCTCGCTCATATTTGAG
>CAZVVA010000018.1:6233-18261 GCA_964630455.1 uncultured Candidatus Sumerlaeota bacterium | reverse complement strand
CGCAAACCGAGCCTCAGCCCTGGGAACCATCCTCCGAAGAAGAACTGATGGAAGGATTCGGTGCCCCGGTTTACGATACCGAAAAGTGCACTGGCTGTGGTGCTTGCTATCGAAGCTGCCCCGAGGATGTTATTCAGATGACAGATTCCGGGCCAATCCGAGCCTTTAGCCATTACCATTGGAGCTGCATAACATGTAAGATCTGTGAGGAGATTTGCCCTAAAGAGGCAGTAAAGGTAGAGCAGGGATTTAATCTCCAGACCTTTATGAATAAAACCATCTTTAAAGACCTCGACCTGGAACTGAGAAAATGCTCTGTCTGCGGTAATTATTTTGCCCCCGACGTTCTTATGCAGGATATCAAGAAAACCGAAAACTTACATCTGCCTGATGATGCGTATACAATTTGTCCTGAATGTAAGAAAACCATAGCCGCCGATAAATTAAAGAAGATCTTTAACCTTGAGCCGCTTGGTGTATAGAGAGACATCATGAAAAGGCGAAATGGAGAATACAAAAATGCCTATTTTTGAATATCAGTGTAAGGAATGTGGTCAGGTCATGGAGGTATTGCAATTAGGAACCAGCCCTGAAAAGCTAACCTGTAAAAAGTGCGGCTCCGATAGGCTGGAGAAATTGCTCTCCTCATTCAGCTCTCACTCCGAAGGCGATATTGGCGCGTCAGATGGATCCTGTCCTACCGGCACCTGCCCGCTCTCCTGAGTATTTTTCATCACCAGAGAAGATATGTCGGGTACTCTCAAAAAAGATAATTTTTACGAGACGATAAAGAATGCGGTATATGCTCGCATTCTGGCTGAAGTAAAGGATGCTCGGCATATTCTGGATGTTGGATGTGGCTCGTGTGAACTGGCAAAGTTTATCGCTCAGCGAACCTACTCCAGGGTAACAGGAATCGATATCTCTAATGTCGATTTTCCCACAGCTCGGCAAAAAAGACGACAAGGCATCGCTGCCCTAGTTAATTGTAGAAAACGCAATGCCGAAAATCTCAATTCATTTAGAGCTAGGTCTATTGACGCTGCGGTAAGCACCTATGCCCTTCATGAATTTCAGCACCCGTTATTAGTTTTAAAAGAGATTCACAGGGTATTAAGGCCCGGGGCATATGTAGTAATTGTGGATTTTCCCTGTCACAGCCTGGCTGAGGAGCTTTGGGGTGAGCGCTACTTCAGCCCTGCTCAAGTGAAGGCATTCCTCACCAGAGCTGGATTTAAAGATTCTCAGGTTAATCTGATAGCTGATGATCAGCTTCTTCTTGCTAAGGCTTACAAAATTTTATCTTAACAAGATATTAGTCCCCCTCGGGGCGGTACTCAGCAGTCAGTTCCTTTAAAATTGTTCTAGGCCTTGCGATTTGTCGTCTCCCCTTCATGCTGAAGTAGAAAGCTGGCCTGACAAATGTCAGGGTTCTGCGTAATTGCAGAACCAATAATGAACATTCCTAGAGAACTATTCACGGGTTTCGTACCGGTTATGTCTTCTTGCACTCATTTCTTCTGTATTGACGAGTCATTATTATTTGCCTTTTTCCTTCGCCGTTTTCTCTCGCTCTGCACTTCTAATCCATAATGCCACATTCTTATACCGCCATCCAGATGTCTTACCTGCTCAAACCCTGCCTGCTTAAGTATGCGGTATGCCTTCGCACTGCGCCAGCCGCTATCGCAGTATGCCACAATCGGCTCTGACTTATCGAGCTCGTTAAGCCGCTCGGGCAGCTCTGGCAGTGGAATGCACTTCGCACTCGGAATAATGCCGCTCCAGTATTCTGGCACGTTGCGCACGTCCACCAGCACACAGTCTTCTTCTTGCTCCTTACGAAACTGTGCCGGCGTCACCCCTTCAAGCTTCTTCTCGAGCTTGTTGCGCAGCACGTTTGCTGCTACGATAATCGCATCCATTGCCGACGCATACGGTGGCGCATATGCCAGATCCAGCTTAGAAAGCTGCTCAACCGTTGCGCCGAATCCTAGCGCCGTGGCTACCACATCAATCCGCTTATCCACACCTGCTTCACCCACGATCTGCGCTCCCAGCAGCCGACCGCTTCCCTTCTCTCCAAGTAGCTTAATGGTCATTTGCTTATGATTTGGATAATAGTGTGCAATGTCGCTGGTTGGAACCAGCGCTACCTCATAATCAAGCCCCTCTGCCTGGGCTTCTTTCTCCGAGAGGCCGGTTTTTGCAATCGTGAGATCAAACACCTTGACAATGAGCGTGCCCACCACACCCTCGAAGCGTTCATTGCCGCCTGCAACGTTCACACCAGCCACGCGCCCGTGCTTATTCGCTGTGGAGCCGAGCGGAATCCACGCTGGCTTTCCAGTAACCAGATGTTGAACCTCTGTGCAATCACCAACTGCGTATATGCCAGGAATACTTGTTTCTAGCTTATCATTCACGTGAATTGCCTTGTTGACGCCGAGTTCGATGCCTGCTTCTGCGGCCAGCTGCGTTCGTGGTCGAATACCGACAGACAGCAAGACGATATCCGCAGGCAGTGTGCGCTTGCTTGTCACCACGCTACTCACCCGATTGCCGTCCTTACTCTCAAACGCCTTGACCTGTTCAGATGTAAGCAGCGTAACACCTTTCTCCTTGACATGCTTCTCCACGAGTTCCGCCATGTCTTTGTCTAGCGGTGACACTGCCTGATCCAGGAGCTCAACGATGGTTACGCGCAGTCCGCGCAGCACAAAATTCTCTGCTACCTCCAGCCCGATCAGGCCGGCCCCAACGATCACCGCCTCTTTTGGTGACTGCTGCTCGATCAGCTCGCGCATCGCAATCGCATCAGCCGGCGAACGGAGCGTGAAGATATTCTCGAGCTCCCGGCCCTTGAGCGGCGGGATCAAGGGCTCCGCGCCAGTGGCCAGAACCAACGTATCGTACGAAAACGCGCGCGTCTCCTTCGTCTCCAGATTCGTTGCAGTCACCTGCTTCGCTTTTGCATCAATGCGGGTCGCGCGGTGCCGCGTCAGGACAGCAATGTTCTCTCTCTTCTTAAAATATGCTGGCGTGCGCTCAAGAAGCTGATCACGCCGCCGCACCAATCCGCCAATGTAGTAGGGCAACCCACATCCGGCGTAAGAGATATACGGCTCATCGGTCAGGATTGTAATTTTCATCGAGGCATCTTCTCGCCGTGCCTTTGCAGCAGTTTTTGTTCCAGCAGCCACCCCGCCAATTACAACGAGCCGCTTTGGCTTAGTTACCATATTACAACCTCCCTGCGAATAGTCATTCTACTACAATAACGACATAATAATTGTAGGGGCAACCCTCGTGATTGCCCAGAATAATCCCAGATTTTGCATTAGAAAAATATTTATCTTTTGCGAGGGGTCCGCCGCGGCGGATCAGCCCTCGCGCTCCCCTCCTAAACCTTTCTTTATGGGCGATTTCACCCGCCTGAGGCGGATGAAATCGCCCATACTTATCGATTAATCTTTTTGTGACACAATTAAAATACGTTCCATCAGCCCCCAGTGGTTACCTTTCCTTGAGTTAGGAAGCTTTTACTACTATTTTTCTGAGTTCTACTGCACGATCTGGGATAATAGGGCAGGCACAAGGCGTGCCCCTACTAGAAAACTTCAGGTTGGTGGGGGTGAGGTTTCTTGCCAAGGTGTGCATAGGCGCGGGGGGTGGCAATGCGACCACTCGGCGTACGATTGAGAAAACCAATCTGAATGAGAAACGGCTCGAAGATATCCTCAATCGTGTCTTTATCTTCACTCAATGCCACAGCAATGGTGTTAATTCCAACCGGCCCACCGCCGAATTTTTCGATAATTGTCAGCAGCAACTGACGATCCATTATGTCCAGCCCGATTTCATCCACTTCAAACATCTTGAGCGCCGCGTTGGCGACATCACCAGTTATGCGGCCGTCGCCTTTCACCTGTGCATAGTCGCGCACCCGGCGCAGCAGACGATTGGCAATACGTGGCGTGCCGCGCGATCGCCGTGCCAGCTCGTGTACGCCCTTGTCGTCTGCTTCCACAGTAAGAATCCGTGCCGAGCGCCGGACGATCTGAAACATCTCGTCTTTCGTGTAAAACTGCAAGCGGCTGGTAATGCCAAAGCGCGTGCGAAGTGGCGAGGTAAGCATGCCGGCGCGAGTGGTCGCTCCCACCAGAGTGAAGTGCGGCAGATCAAGCTTGATCGCCTTGGCGTGCGGTCCTTCGCCAATAAGGATGTCAATTTTGAACTCCTCCAACGCCGGATACAAACATTCCTCGACTACCCGGGTCAGGCGGTGAATTTCATCAATAAAAAGAACATCACCCTCCTTCAGGTCAGTCAAAATTGCCGCAAGGTCGTCCTTTCGCTCGATGACCGGGCCAGACGTCCTCTTGATATTCGCGCCGAGTTCGTTGGCGATAATATTGCCGAGCGTAGTTTTGCCCAGCCCTGGCGGGCCGTAGAGCAGCACGTGATCGAGCGCTTCACCGCGCTGGCGAGCTGCCTCCATAAATATCTGGAGGTTCTCCATCACCTGCGTCTGCCCGATAAACTCTTCGTACCGCTGCGGTCGGAGCTTTTCTTCGTCTATTAGCTCTTTTTCGGAACGAAACGGCGAAAGGATGTCTTCTACCAAGAGGCCAATCCTCATATGAAAGGTTGAACGAAAGCCGGAGCGTTTGACACGACACCGGATCTTACAGCTCCTGGCTGCGTGCTACCTCACTAATTAACGCGCGAAATATAGCATCGTGCGTGATCGGTTTCAAGCCTTTAATTTCTGCGCGGTCCGGAGTGGTAAACTGAACGTAGAATCCACACCCGAGAATTCCTTCCATGAGCTTGATCAGCAATGTGTTGGTGCCTCGGCGCAGGTGGACGCGAATGACATCGTCGCCAGGTCTGGCTGCTCGGTAAACGTTGTTCTGGTGCACCAGCTCGCCGTTAAGCCAGATTTTAATCGCATCATCACTGCCAACGCGCAGCTCCGCCTCTCGTGCCTGTGGGGCATGGAACTGCGTGACCGCATACATGGTGATCCAGTCGTCCGGCGTAAACGCGGGATCCATATTGATAAAATCATCAATCACACATTCTGCGGGTAGCGAGCGCCAGCGCACCTTTCCTGTGAGTCCTGGATATTCAGCCGAGAGATCAAGTTTCCGTTCCGGTGGATACACAGCATCGAAGCCCTGCTTATGGCGATTGTCGAACGGCCCGATTATCCACCAATTAAGATCCAACCGCACAGGGTGCTCAAGGTAGTAGCGCAGCTTCTCGATGGTGGCGATCATGCCATCGTCGGTGTAGAGCGAGGCGGGGAAGAGAAAGAAGATAGAGAAATGGAAAGAACGTAATGTCCACCAAGAGCATCGCCTCCCAGCGCACAACTCTCATGCTTATTATTGAAGGCACTAGAATGTTCTCTTGCGAAGGCGGGCAAGTAATTTATTCTTCCATCCCTGACGAGGAGCTTCGCTATTAGGTAATGGAGTCACCGCCTCTCCCAAAGAAAGCCCCCAAAGCCTGGCTTTGTTGATTAGAATCTCTTTTCTCTGCTGGCGTTCAAATAGATGATTATCTCCGTCGATCCAGCTCCCTAACTGAAACCAGTTGTCAGGTAGATAAATCCCCTTCTGCTTCATTTTGTCACAAAGGGGTGTCTCTTGACAAATGAAACAGGTATTAATCATATCAATACGATCGATGTGTTTTTTATTGTGTTTAATAAAGTCCAAAGTTTCGTTAAAGTCTTCTTCTCCTTCAGCAGGATGCCCTACAATAATGAAAATGACGTTCGTTAAACCCGCTTGATGAGATTCCCGAAGGTTTTGTTCCGCCAATTTTGCGTTCGCTTGTTTGCCCATAGCATGCATGACTTTTGTGGACCCGGATTCGAGACCAAAGTAAAGAACTCTAAATCCCGCCTCGTACATTTTACGATACAAATCTTGGGTCATTTTGTCGGATATTATCACGGAGGCGCTAACATGAATTCCTTGAATCTGATTCTGAATAAAGAGATCACAGAGAGTATTCAAATAGTTCACAGAAGCGTTGGTTGCAGAATCTGCCAAATGATACCTGGTGACGCCGTGATTTTCAATGTTGTACTTGATTTCCCGAGCGATTTCACCTGGAGGTCGTAGACGAAATGGGTGCCAGGCTTTTCTATCGTAACAAAAATCACAACGATTGACGCAGCCGCGATTTGTTGCAATAACCCGCGTATGAGGCTTTGGAATTCGACAAATGTAATCGGGATCATAGCGGGGAAATCCTACTAATTCTTCTGCAGGTGTTGGTATAGAAGGCTTAAAAAGCCCCGCCTTTGAATTCTTAGGCGTCAACACTCCCGCAATATCATCCAATGCTGTGCCCTCTTTGATAGCCTCATTGATCGACAAGAGGGCTATTTCTCCCTCTCTAAGTACAAAGGCATCCACCTGTTTGATAATAGGTTCATATCGCAACACACATTGATTAGGATAAAAGCAATCTGCCCCTCCTAATATCACTACGGCATCAGGTCTTAAGGCTTTAAGTCGAGGTATAAATGATCTGACACATTGCCGATTAATATGAAAACAGGAGAAACCCCAAATTGATGCATCAAATTCTGCGCTTAATCTGGCAATCTCATCAAAATCGGGTTTTAAGGCAAGGCCAATCCCTGTGAGATATTGAAACGGATCCCTCCACGAAGCAAAATGACCCTGAGACCATAAAGATTTATGAGGTGGATCAAGCGCATCCCATAATTCCAAATTTATATCAACCATTTCCGATGAGTAACCTCGCTGACGAAGGTACTCCGCCAGAACTCCTACACCATAGGGCGGGTAACCGGGTTGAAAAAGAACCAGCGGCATTATGAAAAAAAGAACATCGCACTTAAATTGCTGCTTATTAAATCGTTGAGCATAAATTTCCCGACGGCGGGAATAACCCTCTCGAATTGCATTCCACTTGCTAATGACATCCTGAGCAATCGTATGAATAAAATCGAATTCTTGAGTGATTCCCAGACGGCTACATTGTTCCATGATGGCATCGACGGAAATTGTGATTGGATTTGAGATGTCCTCGATAAGAGAAGCCAGGCACCGTATAATATGTTCACCCGCCTGATTCTTATCCCCGCCCAGTCGAGCAAAGCTAAAATAAGATTCAAGTGCTCTCGTCATATCACCACGGCACGTGAGGTAATCACCGTATATCTTGTGAGCTTGAAAATCCTGGGGAACTTGCTGAATATATTGCGCTAACAAAGAAGCGGCCACGCCAAACTGACCCTCAATATACGCCTCATAAGCCATTGAGGCTTGTGTCATGTAAGGAATTAATTTCTTGTTGTAAGATGTCTTCATCTTGTTACGCGGTCATTTTGGTTTCAGCATCAAACAATGAGTAACATGATTGTTGTGTGTACCTGCAGGGTCTGAGAGGCTGTCTGGCAATTACTGATAAACGTCGTTACTTTTCGCTTTTTCCTTTGAGCGTTAAGTGCATTTTTTTACTTACCTCAGGAGGTCCTGTCAATGGCGTTGCGAGAGTATAACCCTCATCAGGGACAGTTGTTTTAGTCGCCGCCGCAACATATCCCTCCGCACTTTCCCACTCACCTCCAAACGCACGCTCCACCTCCTCAAGCATGATGCGCCAAGCCTGCGGAGCTGTGCGTTCTGCAGGAATCAGAATCACGCCACTCGACTGGGCCGGCTCTTGTGCAGCGCTACGCACAGATAACAACAAAGCAGAGGCAATGAGGAGAAGAACAATGCTACGCCAAATCGTCCGATTGTTTTGTGAATTAATGTGAGTCACAATCCCTATAACGCTTGCTCCCGGCGAGCTGTCGTGAAAGCGTCACGCCTTCACATCTCGTATTGCACACTGAAGGCAGATTCGGGAATGAAATTTTCAACATAAAGATGCACGTTGCGTCTGCCACAACAGGCAGATATGACGATGCTTTGATCTCCCGAATTCTCCAAAACGTAGGAATACTACCTCAAAGTGCCCGTTTTTTGACTTTGGAGTTCGGGAGCGAAGTGCAGCGGAGCTAGCGCTTTGTTCCGCCTGAGGCGAACGGATTGCAAGCGTATCTTTCCCCACGCATAGCGAAGCTACCCTTCGGGCCGCCTTCGGAGCAAAAGCGTCCGCCGTGGCGGACGCACTCCGAAGGACTTTCGTTCAGCGTTTGCATTCTCAGCTGGATGAATTTTCGGGCACTTTGAGCAACTAAATCTCAAGGCGCTGCCTAACGTATGCGTCAGCCGCCGCCCAGGGAGCAACGAAGGGTGCCGTTGCCCCGAACGATGATGACCACGCGATTGTAGTTGTTGAACTCGGAGCGTATGGGCGGTCGGCTGCACGTGTTGTTAGGCGGAAGCAATTTGTGCTAAAAATGCCTCCACCTCTTCTTAACTTCTCAACCAAACAACTTGTTTCTCCAAATGTTGCTCCAACAAACTCTCTATAAGTAATCATGCATATCGGCGTGTGCTTGGGAAAGGCCTATCGGGTGCGGTTCACGGGCAATGACCTCCAGGTCCTGCATGGCCCGCCCGGTCGAAAAGACCGTTGTGGGCGCGTCGACGGGCAGCGGCGCTGCAGGGGAGATCAAGACCATGGTCAGGTAAATGACGCCGCCCAAAATGCACAAGGCCAGTATGGATAACACTGCTTTACTTGTCTCTTTCATAGAGCACTTCTCTTCTTCATGCTCATTATCTCAGCATGACCTGTTGGATGAACACATAGCCAGCTACCCCGCCGACCAAAGCGGCGTAGCTTAAAAGAATCCACCACCACAGCTTCCGCCAGGGTGCCGAGGCGACCTCACCCTCTCCCCAAGCCAGGATGTACCAGCCCTGATAGCCGCGGCACACGCTCCAGCCCTCGTAGAAAAGGAGCAGGAGCATCGCCACCAGCGCGCTCATGACAGTGAACGCCCACCAGGCTGCCACGGTCCAGAGCGGCAAAGGAATTTGTAAGCTCATATTCACCAGAGGTGTAGCAAGTGCGAAGATACCCGCTATTCCAAGATTAGCAGTCACCCAGGTATGCGGCAGCCGCTGAAGGAGTGTGTGCAGGTAGCTCTTTCTTGTTGCGAAAGTCAGCAGCAGCCCCTGGAATACGAACCATCCAATTAATAGCGGTAAGCTGAAGAAGAGCAAGAGCTGCAAAGGAGGAGGTGAGCCTGATACCCCTGGGACCAGAACTAACCCGACTGCCACCGCTATAAATGCCACGATAGTGGGGGTTACATCCCCCGTCGCTTCCACCAGGACCGCCTGCCAGTTGCCAGCTCTCCGCTTACGCCCGGCAACCAGCCACACTAGCAGGCCCAGTGGACCGAGGATGACCACGACCGGTATCCAAAAGATCAATCCCTGGCGCTTGTTTATCGAGCCGATGAGCAGCACGACCAGGCCGGCTAGCACCAGGCTGAGCCACACCTTGCCAAGCACCTGGCAGAGGCTTTTTTGAGCCTGGATGCGCTGATAGCGGCGAGCCGCCTCCTGCTGGACATCGTTCGGGAAAAGCTTGCTAAGGGGCCCAGGAGATCGCTGGCTAGAGATTTCTTCTTTCACATTTAACAAAACAGGCCGGTCGAACTGGTGAAAATAATAGAGATACACCAGGCCATTGGGCAGATCGGCCACCAGCGATTCGATGGTCCAGCTGGTACCACCCCCCATGTGGATAGCGTCTAACACGTTGGCAGCATCCTGAGCAGTAAGCTCGCCCTCCCGTCTCACCAACTCGGAAAGCCGCTCCGTAGCCGTCCCGTAGCGTTGGCAGGGGTAAAATCCGTTGCTGGGGTTGGCGACATTGAAGTTGGTCGAAACCAGGAAGCCATCGCCGGGCGGCTTGCGGGTAAAGACCACCTCGCCATCTGCTCCCGCGCTGATGATTACCGCGTCGCCGGTGGCGTCTGCAAACTGCATCTGGTCGTGCATGTAAGAATGCCACTGGTGCGTATTTACCCAGGTGATCACTTCCTCGACCGTAGCGCATTCGTGCAGGATGTGGATGGGGTAGCTGGAATAGCTCCCCGAGACCGGATCGCGCTCATTATGGGGATTGACATCTACCCGCGGCAATCCATTGGCATCGTATGCCAGACCTTGTTCGTTTACCCCTTGCTGGACGTTGTCTGGTTGACCGATCCAGATCGCCCCATAATTCTGAGCGTCGCCCGGATCGATCCAGTAGTAGGAGTCGGGGTTGATATAATCATCGTTACCACCAAAGAAGACCTCTTCACCTTTGGATACGGTAAACACTGTACAGCCGGAAGGAACCGTTTCCTTACCGGGGACTCCGGTTGATGGGTCTGTATTGCGGGTCGGCTCCAAACCGACCGGCTGGCAGGCTATCACCACCACCAGGAGCAATAGACTTTGTACTCGTACTTGGATTTGTTTCATCGGCCAAGCTCTCCTTCTTTTTGTGGATCAGAGTGCCATGAAACTCAAGTGCCTAACTTCTGTATATATAGTTCTGTATAAAACCATATAGACAGCGTTTTGCTTCTGTATAAAACGCAAAATTGCGGTATAAGACACCCTTGCAATTTGACCTCTAATCCATTTGCTTTCAATAAGATAGACATTTACCTTGAGCTTTGCTGGGGTGTTATATGGCTCCTATATAACATCCCCCACCCGAACCTCCTATAAAGTGTCTGCCGGGCTGTCATGAAGGCATTTCACCCTCACATTTTGAAAGAGAATGCACTCGCAATCACAGTAGCAATTTGGGTTAGGACTTAACTTCTGAGCTAGCGGAATGATCTTAGATGACCTCCCATGGTTTGGGTTTTTTCTGACTTAAATCCCGAGCGGCGTGTATAATGGTAAGAATTAAAATACGTTTGGCTTCCACACGACACATAATTCGATAGTTGTAGAACAAAAGCTCTCGAATATTATCTTCTTCAGCTTCTGGAACATTTCGTCCCATTTCAGGAAACTTTCCCAGACTCTCTACCCCCTCAATAATTTGTTCAGCAAATCGAGATGCGTAATATTCTGAATCTCTCCTAATATAATCTCGAATGCTTTCTAAATCCAAACAGAGCTGGTTCGGTCCACTGGATCTTCATTTTGAAAGCAACCTCTTTTTAGCTTCCTCGTGAGAGATAACATCCCCTTGTTCAGCCGACTTTAAAGCAGCTGCTAACTTCTTTTTGACATAAAATTCGTAAATGATGTCATCCCAAGTCGCCTGGTCTGGCAATTTATCAATAAGCTTTTTTGCTTCTTCTTTTACAATACTCATAACCTCTTCACCTCCTTATCTTCCCTTTACTCCCTTAATATAGATAAGCATCGGTGATGTCAATTCGTAAAGCACGCTAGCGATGTTTGAGCGATTCTTTGATGAGCGATTCCAGGGAGGCGTCCTCGCCCACAATCTTGTAGGCTTTCGCTACGGCACGTGATGCTACGTAGGGCTTACAGTCGAGCGCTTCGAGTGCAGCAATGGCTTCGCGAATGCGCTGCCGCACTGCGTCGCCGATCTTTGCCAGCGCCTCAGGTTGCCTGAATGAAAAGCGCTTCATTTTGTCTTTCAGCTCGATCACCAGGCGCTCGGCAGTCTTTTTCCCGATACCCGGGATACTCGTGAGCGCCCCCAGATCCTTGTTAAGCACTGCAGTGGCAAATTCGCCAATTGAAAAGCTGGAAAGAATACCCAGGCTCATCTTCGGCCCAATGCCTGAAGTATTAATGAGTACCTCGAAGATGTCGCGCTCTTCCTCGCTCTGAAAACCAAAGAGCTTGAAGGCTTCTTCGCGCACGTACGCATAGACAAAAAGTTCCACGTTATCACCCGCACGCGGCAGCACGTTGTAGGTTGAAAGCGGAATATCCAGTCCATAGCCCACGCCATTTACTTCAATCAGGATATGTTCGGCGTCTTTAACCAGAAGCTTGCCACGAAGATATTCAATCACTTGCGTTTCTCTCCTGCCTTGCTTGTGCGAAAGTCGGTTTGCGCCGACTGCGACGCCTCAAGGCTGCGT
>CAZVVA010000018.1:0-6223 GCA_964630455.1 uncultured Candidatus Sumerlaeota bacterium | reverse complement strand
TGCATCCGCAGCATGGTGAGGCGTCGGTACAGCCTTCAGCTTGAGCCAGGCTTTCACCACTTGCTGCACCTGGCGCTTGGAGGCGTTGCCATAGCCCACCACCGCCTGCTTGATTTGCATCGGAGTGTATTCAAACAGCGCAACTCCTCGATCAGCCGTGGCCAGAATTGCAACACCGCGTGCTTGCGCCACCTGAATAGCAGTCTTGCGATTCTTGGAAAAGAAAATCTCTTCCACCACTACGACATCCGGTGCGAAACGCGACACCAGCTTTTTAACCTCGCGGTAGATGCACCGCAGGCGTTCGGGCATAGGTTGTGTAGATGGCGTGCTGATGTGGCCGAAGTGTACCTCACCAGCCTCGCCCTCGATGTACTCAATCAGGCCAAAGCCAACAGTCGCCAGTCCCGGGTCAATGCCAAGAATTCTCATGCGAAGTCCTGTCCGTTACGTAAACCAATACAACACACAGGCAGGGATGCCTGTGCTGAATGAAACGCTACTGATAGGTAATGCGTATCATTCCCGAAGTAGAGAGGCAAGAGGAAAGCGCGAGCGCTACGGGCTCTTTTGCGGCCGCAAGGCGCTCAAGTCGCGCAGATTATTTGCAGATGGCCGTGCCTGAAAGGATGCAATACACCAGGATGGTGGGCCGATGTGTGGACGAGGCGGCGGCCCTGTGAGCTTGGGTGATGGAGGAGCAGCGCGCTTCTCTGCTGTGGGTTGGCCAGGCTCAGCCAGTTTGGCAGGAGCTGCGGCCCGGGTCTCTTGCCGAACCCGGGGATCGAGAGTTTCTGTTTGAGCTTACGGCGAAGCAGAAGAAGATTCAGTGTCTAGCCACAGCGCGAGAAGCCGCAGCTGCGGCACGTCAGGCATCCTTCCAGCGTCTCCATCGTCATGCCGCACTCGGGACAACAGAGCATGGAGCGATGAAGCAGTGTCTGCAGGGTCAGAGGCTTTTGACCACTTGAGGCCACACGTCCATTTTCGCGGTCAAGCAAATAGAGCAGTTGCGGGAGACTGTCGGCATCCACCTGTTGGAGAAAGGGAAAACGCATCTTGAGTTCCTGGGATGGCTGATGGTTCTGGGTAAGACATTCCCGCAGCTTGCTGGAGAGCTGTGCAAAATCCTCTGGAGTAAGATACTGTTGGGTCTTGGGCTTGCCATCGAGAAAAGGCGTGGAAACCATCAGGGCCAGCTTGCCACATCCGACCGGCACGCTTGGCTTGGATTGACGCGGAGGGATTTTAGCCGGCGTAGCACGATAACTCTCATCCGATCTGGTGATTCGCAATGTGCTGGACTCTGTCTCCTGCTTTCGCTGTCGGCTACCGCTGGACCCGGAGCCAACGTTCAGCACCTGGATATTACGGCTGCCATCGCGATATACTGTCACGCCTTTGCAATCAAGCTGATAGGCCTGGATATAAACATCGGCAATGTCCTGGTGCGTGGCGTGATGGGGGAAGTTCACGGTCTTGGACACTGCGTTATCGGTGTACTTCTGGAATACAGCCTGGTGACGCACATGCCATTCAGGTGTTATGTCATAGGCTGCCACAAAGACCCTGCGAACGTCCTCCGGGATATTGGTCATTTCCTGGATTGAGCCTGTTTGAGCGATCTTCTCCATCAACTGCTCGCTAAAGAAACCGCGCTCCTGGGCAACGTTTTTAAAAACCGGGTGCACCTCAACGAGTTTTTGATCGTCGAGTACATTCCGATAGAAGCAGAGTGCGTAGAGAGGCTCAACCCCGCTTGAGCAGCCCGCAATGATGCTGATTGTGCCAGTGGGCGCAATTGTAGTGACGGTTGCATTGCGCATGCGGCGACCACCGGGCCGGGCATATATGCTCTGCTCAAAGTTTGGAAAGACTCCACGCGTTGCAGCCAGCTGCTCCGAGGCAGACCGCGCCTCTGTGCTGACGAACGACATTACCTGCTCTGCTACATCCAGCGCCTGGTCAGAATTACAGGCAATCTCAAGGCGAAAGAGCATATCCGCAAAGCCCATTACCCCCAGTCCAACTTTTCGGTTCCCGTGAGCCATTTCCTTCACGCGCTCCAGCGGATACTTACTCATGTCAATGACATTGTCGAGAAAGTGGATGCTCGTGTGAACCGTGCGCCGCAGCTTTTCAAAATCAATCTCCCAGCGCTCTTTCTTCCGCCGCAGCATCTGGGCCAGGTTAATGGAACCCAGGTTGCACGCCTCGTAGGGAAGAAGCGGTTGTTCGCCGCAGGGGTTCGTGCTCTCAATCTCACCCAGCGCAGGTGTTGGATTGTCGGTATTGATGCGATCCAGAAAGACGATACCAGGATCGCCGTTTTTCCACGCCATATTGACGATTTTGTTGAAGACGTCGCGTGCGTGAAGGGTGCCTACAATCTGCCTGGTGTGCGGATTAATCAGCGGGTAATCTTTATCATCGAGCACAGCTTCCATAAAGGAGTTGGGGATGCTGACCGAAATGTTGAAATTACTCAGGGCAACGTTATCTTCTTTGGAGTGGATGAATTCGAGGATATCGGGATGATCCACACGCAGGATTGCCATGTTAGCACCACGCCGCGTGCCGCCCTGTTTGATCGTTTCTGTGGCGGCATTGAACACGGTCATGAACGAAATCGGCCCGCTCGATACACCCTTCGTCGTCCGCACCATGTCGTTCTTGGGCCTCAAGCGGGAGAAAGAAAAGCCGGTTCCACCGCCGCTTTTGTGAATCAGTGCCGCATCTTTGACCGCCTGGAAGATACTCTCCATGGAATCGTTCACAGGAAGCACGAAGCAGGCAGCCAACTGTTGAAGCTCCCGACCGGCATTCATCAGTGTCGGCGAGTTTGGCATGAACTCTTGTCGCGCCATCATATTGTAAAAGATGAGCGCAGTTCCCTCTACATCAGCATTAGGATTGTAAAGATTATCCGCTTGAGCAATGTTGTCTGCTACCCGACATAACATCTCCTCCGGCGTCTCTACTGTATTCCCGTTCTCATCCTTCTTGAGGTAACGCTTGCGCAATACCGTCATTGCGTTATCGCTGAAGCACGGCGCGACCTTCTCCGTCTCAGCGATCACGTCTGAAAAGGGAACAGCGGAGGAGCGTGAAGGGGCAGCGTCAGCACCAGCGTGCTTCACACCCGCATCAGCAGTCTCTTCCATAGCTAAACGCTCCTTAGGGAATGGGAATGAACGGCAAGATATTGTATTTAAAAGTCTTTACAATACCAGATATTGTAAGTCAAGGCAAAAATAATGTTTTTTACTTTCGCCTGTTTTTAGTAACCTTAGCGCCGATCATGTGTATACATTTGACACAAAAAACATAGATTTTCCCACAGCCAATTTTCTGACTATTTTGTCTTAATTGTATCACAGTTTCCTGGGAATATCCCGCGGAAAGATTCCTTGAAGATAGTTGTGGGAATTTAAAACTTCAGCGCGAGAATACAGTGCAATGCAGAAAAGAATCCTCGAACTGCGAAGGATTCATGCGACGAACAAGGCACAGCACAAGATTCACCATGGCATATTCAACGTTAAGATTTGTTTTGCTTATCGTGGTGCACTGACTTCTGTCATGACGAGCACCGGCTTTTGTTATGACGTTTTTTGTCTTCAAATGTGAGGGAACAGCCGGACGTAAAGAGACACCGGGCGCATGGCATGAGTAGTACGTAATGATCGGAGCCCCAGCTAGGCGCCGAATTTTTTGAGCTTGCTGGCATTCGCAAGTGCGAGCGCCATAATCGCTGTGGCCGGAAACACACCCAGGCTTCCCTGATCGCAGGCGCGCTCGGAAAACTCTCCAATTTCATCTGCGTCGCAGACCTTTGAGTAGAGCATAAAGGGCACTGGATGCCAGCTATGGCCTTGTATCTGGGTGGGGGTGGAATGATCGCCCGTGACAACGACCACGTCGGGATCAAGCGCCATAAGCCTTGGCAGCAGCGCATCTACCTGCTCAATGACGATGATCTTACCTTCGACGTTTCCATCCTCGCCATATGAATCGCTCTTCTTAATGTGCAGGAAGAAGAAATCGTACTTTGGCCATACCTTTTCGACCAAATCGAATTCTGCTTCTATTTCACCTTCTACTTTGAGCACATCCATGCCGACCAGTTTTGCCACGCCCCGATACAGTGGATAGTTCGCAATAGCCGCAGGTGTTAATTTATAGAGCTCCGGGAGTTTTGGCAGACACGGATCCTTTGAGAAGCCGCGCAGCAGAATGGCATTTGCGTCTTTATCTTGCTTGAGAATGGCGAAGCACTGTTTGACGAATTTGGCGACCACCTGTTGGGTGAAGCGCGCGCTTGGCGTATCTTCGGTAGCCTCGGGATCTCGTGGTGCGAGCCCAACTTTCTGGGGATCCGTATCAGCGATGGAAGAGGAGAGATTTTCGCCACGCAACACAACAATAAACCGGTAATCCCTCACAGGACGAATGATAATTTTCACACCGTCAATGTTCGTTATCTTCGCCTGAAGTTTCTCGCAGAGAGCAATGCATTTCTCCGTGGGCAGACGTCCAGCGCGGCGATTCGTGATGACGCCCTTCTTGTCAACCTCCGCGAAATTGCCGCGCGCTGCCACATCGGTCTCCTGTAAATCAAAATCAATTCCCAGAGCCTCAAGCACCCCGCGGCCTATGTCGTGTTTCGCCTCCAGCGGATCATAGCCAAACAGAGACAGGTGGCCAGGCCCACTCCCCGGGGTTATTCCGTACCAGACCGGCATAATGCGGCCACAGATGCTGCTCCGCGCAAGGTCGTCGAGATGCGGCGTGACTGCCAGCTCCAGCTCTGTCCTCTGGCGATTGGCTGACCGGATGCCACCCACACCATCAATGACCAGAAAGACAATCTTGGAATCTGTTTTAAGCACCAGATCTTTGAGCATATTCATGGGATTCATTGCTAGCGATCCTCCTTATTATGGAAAGAAATCAAAAAAAGCGGGATAATGCAGGAAAATATTTCCGTGACTCTCCTGCATCTCTTGTGATCAAAGCCCTGACAATAATTTTGAATGAGCGGACGAAAGTCAATCAAAAATGTAATCCTACCCCTCTAGTCACTCGCACCACTTTTTCTTTAGAGAGACTATTAGAATTAAATCTTAATGCGCCTAAGGCGCATTCGCGTCGTGCAGTCGTGGCTTGATATCTTTTTATTCTTTACTTTTTAAATTGATGGGGTAATAAAGATATTTGATGCTTTAAAAGGATTAAATGAAAGGAGGCATTAAGAAATGAGGAGGAAATACCTGAGAAGAGGTTTTACCCTAATTGAGCTCTTAATTGTCGTGGCCATAATTGCTATCCTGGCCGCTATTGCAATTCCGAACTTTCTTGAGGCTCAAATCAGGTCTAAAGTATCACGGGCCAAAGCCGATATGCGCAACCTGACTACTGGATTGGAGGCATATCACGTGGACCATAATCATTACCCCGTTCCTTATCCTCATAGACCAGAGGTATCAACTAACACCTCGGGAACAAATGTACCTAACGAGCTCTCCACTCCTGTGGCTTATGTCACCAATGTAGCGAGCTTTTTCGACCCTTTTTCTGTCCGGGTGAGGCATTTAACCGGTCAACGATATTGCCGATATGGTTATCTTTATGATGAAATGGGAAACGACCATATCCAATGGGTTAGACTAAATGATAAGAACAAAGAGCGGGTGGGCAGATGGCGACTGGATGGCTTCGGCCCTGTAGAACGCTTCTATGGCTGGCCTAATGATGCGAGTTACGACCCTACTAATGGCACCGTGAGCTGGGGCGGTATTTACCGCAGCCAGAGGGACCCTGACGGCATCCAGGCTGATTAATAATATCAGAACTTGCCATGTTTTTTCTCAAGGTCGTCAAATCAGAATGATTTGGCGGCATGTATTCGCCTGGTTGCGGCTCTAGCCATTGAAACAAACGAGGAATGGACGGAGAGACGCTATCTGAAAATACCAGAGCAGGACGAACTCATAGCAATACACAACGCTCGGATAGCATGAAGCTTGTGCGAGGGGGACACCCGCCTCAGGCGGGTTTCCCCCTAACCCCATTCTAAGCTTGACTTTTTAATTGGATGGGGTAAAAAATATATCTGATACTTTAAAAAGATTAAATGAAAGGAGGGATGAAGAAATGAGGAGGAAGTACCTGAGAAGAGGTTTTACCCTAATTGAGCTCTTAATTGTCGTGGCCATAATTG